>JAPKXT010000105.1 GCA_026394695.1 Methanoregula sp. | reverse complement strand
AAGACGGCATCCGTTGAGATAATTGACAGGGACGGTCTTGAGACCATCGGGGATATTGTGGAGACGATTGCAGAGGCAGAAGGTCTGTACGCCCATGCCCAGTCGGTCAGAATCCGGCGGCAGTATTAGGGTAAGAAACGGTTCGGATACGAATCAATCGGGTTCACTCCGGAACCATGAAAAACGAGTATTTACGAGAGTTCCCCGCCTCAAGGCCTCTCCGAGGCACGGCGGGGCAAGGGGGTTTCAGCATTTTCAGTCACATAAACCGCCGCGGCGGCGCCCCGTCGGGGGCGTCGTCGTTCATCGCAATGGTAAAAGATGGACAATCTCTTATTATATCCGAATAATACGATTTTTATAGGAAATTCTATCAACACGGATAACTCGGAATTTTATTTGTTTACTAATCAACAGTGAATTATTAAAAAACTTTGAAAAAGCGCTGTTATCTTCTTTTTTCCCGTTGCCGGGTTACCAACAATCCCAGAACTGCCACAACGCCAACAGCAATGACCGGGATAGCAGGTTCGAGCGGGGTTTCAGCTACAGGTTTTTCAGAAGCAAGAAACTCCACATCAACGGTTGCTATTTCTTCATTAACATTCCTTAAACGATCGACTGGCGAACTTACAACATACACGGTATATTTTCCCGGGGTCATCTCTCCAAGAATAACCGACGTATCCCAAGTATAGGTCCAGCTGCCATCACTGAGTCGTACCGGTGCTGTTGTGAATAATCCGCGTCCTGCAGGGATATTGAGATTTTCCAGTGTTACGCCCCGTGTGTCAAGATCCGGGCCTGTTACAAAGAGATAAACGGCAATTGTCGTAATGCCCAAGACGGTCCCGTTGATCGTGACAACATCACCAATATGTGCCAGCTGGGGTGATGCGGAGATGGTAAGCGAGGCACTGACAGGTGTGACAACAACCCCCAGCAACGCTGCGGTAATGATCAGAAGGCACGCCCATCTCATGCCGGTAGTTTGTACTTTTATTACGTATAACCCTGTCATACCGGGATGATCAGAACCTGACAACCATCACCGCCTCTTCTTCTTTTTTGAGTTCTCCTTTCAGGTGTTCAGTATCAAAATCATAGCCATCTGACGGATTATATTCCTCGTAGAGTTCGCACTTGTCGAGCACATCGACAAATTCCTTTAAAAATATCCTCGGTATAACATCGACCCGTCCCCCGAACCGGGTAGTGATCTTCTTGATCATTGCACGGATGAACCGGTGCGAGATCCGCTCACGGTCCGGCTCAGCATATGCCTGGGCATAGACCTCCACTACCTTGAGTGCAACCAGTTCGAGTTTTGATGTGTCGAACTTCGCAAGGATAATCTGGGGCTGTCGCGGGTTCCGGTATGCATCCGTCTGCACTACACTGATCCGGTCAAAGAGCGGGGGAACGGAACGTATGCCCCGGGAACCATCATACATCGCGGGAGTTCCGGTAAAGAGGAAATAACAGCGTGACATATCCCCGCGGTCAAGGGCATCAATAATCTGCACGAGCGTCTGGTAACCCTTCTCCCGCTGGTTCCGCTGGAGTCCCTGCGTGGTTTCCATCTCGTCTACCGCAATGGCGATGCCCCGGTAACCTGCCCCGTGGATGATGGCCACGAGCCCCCGGAGGAAAATAAAGGCAATAGTGTCATCGATATCCCCCCGGATCCCTGCTTTCTGTTTGAAGTCCCTGCCGATATTCGGTTCAGCGGAGATCCACCCCAGTGCCGACTGGGCAAGCTGGAATTCACCGGCATTGTTCGCCTTGTAATAGGTGCGTAATGCGGCAGCAAGTGCGGAGTTTACCTCGCTGATCCCCGATAGTGATGCTTCGATCTCCCGCTCGGTCGCTGCCTCAAGAGCCGTATCTTCAACTTCGCTCCCGCTGACGGAAAGTAAGCGCTCTTCGATGGAAAAGAGCCAGTTGTCGATGATGGTTTTGATGGCATGCTCCTCATCGCTCGTCCTGAGGTTCGCACAGACCTGCTGGTAGAGCCCTTTGAGTTTATAGAGCGGCGTTGAGGAAGATATGACGACATGCGTGGTGACAAAACCTTTGGTGCGTGCGATCTCAAGGGCCCGCGCAACGAGGAACGTCTTGCCGCTCCCGTACTCGCCCCGGATAAATTTTGTGTCGCCGCCTCCCTGTGCCACGTAATCCAGTTGTTTGCCGATTACGCCCTCTTCAACATCGAGACCAACCGCGATACGCTCAAGACCACTTGCAGGGACCGTTCCCCGTCGCAGTGCGTTGATGATATTGATGCTCTCAAGGCGGCGCCGGTCCATCTGTTCAGGTTCCGGTATATTCATAGACCTCTCCATCCTCTCCAACCCCTTTCTTGCTGATAAGTGACAACCCCTGCGATGCCGCCTTCTGGATGATCTGGTTCACCATGCCTACCACCCTGCGGGTCCCCAGCAGTTTGCGCAGGTCCATCTCGCTGGCTTTCCGGTGCGACCGGAGGAATTCAATGACCTTTTGCTCCTGTTCTGAAAGCCCGAGCTGATCGGTGATGACCTGTGATTTGGGAACGGCAACCGAACGTTTTTTTGTCTGCGGTGCATTCATTATCGGTCGATCGGCGACTGATCGCTCCTTGCTTGCCCGGACCAGCTGGAGGTAATCCTCGAGCCGGATGGCGCTGGTATGCGCCGGCATCACGTCGATCCCGCAGAGACAGTAATACTTACAGGTCGCGTAGTCCATCTCATCCTGAGCATTGGTTGCGGCAAGGAAAAAAGCGATGGCAAGCAGTTCCAGCCCCTCTGAACTTAACGTTGCCCGCCGTTCTTCCAGTTTTTTTATCAGCTGCTCCATTAACCGTTTTAACTGGTACATCTTCCCCTGCTTATCCAGGATCACGGTTGCCACACGCCCGACATCAGCGCCCTTTTTCACATTGGACAGGATATACAGCATCACTTTTTCGCATTCCCGCTCTTCTCCGTGTGCTGACAGGAATTTTGCATAGTCAAGGCCGCCGGCCAAGAAGTCAGCCCGGTACGCCCGGTAATACCATGATCGCGCCTCGATCATATTTCCCCGGTCTTCATAGAAACGTGCGGTCTCCCGGAGGCTTGCAACGTTCACATCTTTTGAAACGATATCAAGGAACCTCCGGGTGGCGTTATCATCAGGGACATGCGCTTTGAGGTACTGGCGGTATTTACTGATGATCAGGGCAAGCGTGTCCAGGTCATTTTTTGATACCAGTTCATCCCGGATCAGGGTTTCATACGCGGTAAGTGCTTTTTCCTCCGGCCCGAGAGCTGCAAGGAGATCGCATTCCAAAAGGCGGTACACCGGGTCGCGTGCATGTTTAAGGAGGGTTGGAATGACAGCAAGTGCCGTTCCATAATCCTCCCTTGACTGTAAGAGGAGGATATAATCAAACAGGATTTCAGCATCCGGATCCTCTTTTAAGCAGGTGGAATAAGCCTCGAGCGATGCAGGTACATCGTACCGCGAAAGAGCATCGAGATATTTGCGGAGCAGGGCGGGATCTTTTGTATCGCGGTACATCCCGTGTGCCGATTGGGCGGCTGCATGGAAATTACCGGTTTTTATAAGTGCATCAACATATTCGTTGGTTTTTGCCGCGTCCTCTCCAAGCACGGAATGCGTGGTGAGGGCTTCTTCCGGTTCGCCAATCTCGATGAGCACCCGCATCAGGTTTTGCACGTCCCCGGGTTTTTTCCCCAGCTGAACAAGACGCCGCAATACCGGGAGTGCCCCCCGGTAGTCCCGGTGCGAGATGAGATACCCTGCATAGCTCCTGAGGGCATCCTGGTTTGTGGGATCGAGGTGAACGGCGGTTGCAAATTCTGCAATTGCCCCCTCATCCTTCCGTGCCTCGAGCACTTTTGCGAGGTAGCTGTGGACATAGGATGAATCCGGCATCTTCCGGGCAAG
>JAPKXT010000179.1 GCA_026394695.1 Methanoregula sp. | reverse complement strand
GAAATCCTCCGGGTGATGGGAGTGGTGATAAAGATGCAGGGCGGGATGGCGGCTGTTGTCGGGGAAAAGGAAGTCAGCCTCCCGCTGGACTGCGGGGGACTGATGTCATCACTGCCATACCCGGATGTTGCAGCCCGGTTACAGGAACTGCACGTGTGCACCCGTGATATGCGGGGAATTGATGATCCTTTCATGTACCTCTCGTTCCTTTCCCTGACGGTCATCCCCGCATTGCGTATTACAGACCGGGGGGTATTTGATGCTGTGGAATTCCGGGATGTGCCCGTGTTTATCGCATAAGAAATCGCAGGGGAAGAGCAGGATCAGGCAAAGAGCAGGATAATAATTGCACCCGCGACCATAATGGTTGCCCCCAAAACCCGTTTTCCAAGATTGCCTTCGGAAAAAACGATCGTCCCGTAAAGGACCATAAAAATTATGCTCAACCGTTTTATCGCAATAACGTACGGAACAATCTGCAGGGTATATGCTACGTTGACAGATGCCCCTTCTATAGCAATGAACAGTCCGATGAGAAGTGATAGCCCGGCGAATTGCATTACATTAAATGCCCGGGTTGGCAACCCCTGAATTTCTGTTTCTGTCGGTGGATGCTCGGGCAGGTCTGCATACCGTTTCGTTCTGACCGCGGGGGAATAAACAGAAATGAAAAGAAATGTAATGCCGATGCACAAGACAGTAAGTGCCATGCCAAAGAACGGGTCGGAATTGAGCATCGCGATCTTATCAAAATTGATCGAAATGGCAAACAGGAATGCAACGATGAGCATGAACCAGCTGCCGCGGTTCCGCATCATCGACCAGACCGGGTCGAGAAAATGTTCATGCCCTTCAGATATGTTCAGCACATACGATCCGCTCACGATGATACAGATACCAAAAATCCCGAACAATGATGGTGCCTCGTGCAGGATCACATAGGATGTACCTATGAGGATAGCAGGAGTGAACGAGAGCATAGGCACTGACAGCGAAAGATCGGAAGATGACAATGCCCGGAAGATCAGGGACAGGCCGAGAATATTGAGAATTACCGTTATTGCGACCGCAGGAAAAAATTCCGGCCCGGTGACAGGAAAACCCCGGAGAGCAGAAACGGCAAACAACAGGCATCCCCCAAGGGTAAAGCCGATCCCTGTCAGGATCCCTGGATCGATCGCTGTGATATATTTCTTGACGATGATGAAATACGCGGCATTTGTAACGGCACCAAGGAGTGCCAAAAGAATCCAGAGCATGAGAATGAGATCCTGATCACTGTTCTGTTCTCATCGCATATCGGATTTTTTATGGAAAAACCAATGAGAACGATATCTATAAAAATCAGTGAAAATATGAGTAACCCCGAATTTTTTCGATCGTGCCGGCGGTCCTGACTTTTGTGACGTATACCTTTTTTCTGGTGATTTGAAAAATACCGTGATGAAGGGATACCCGGACGATCAGCCGGACGAGCTATTACAACACCTTCGTTCCCGTAAGTGCGGATAGAAGGAGAATGATGATCGGCTGGTGTATAAGATATATGAGCAGCGAGTGCTGCCCGGGAAATGCGAGCAGCCGGGTAGTTGCCTGCGGCAAGGTGGGGAGCGAAAACGTTCGCACACCTCCGGGGTACAGGAATTCACCAAGCCCCATCCCTATCAGTACCATGCCAAACCAGGGGAATATCGGTTCGTAATCAACAGACCAGAAGGTGGCCGGGTGAATGCCAAGAGAAAGAAGCCAGAGCGGACCGGTGATGGTTGAAAAAAACCAGCCTGTGGCGATGCAAAGAAGGCCCACCGCGATGGTATATTTTTTTAACCGGAAAAAAAACGGAGAGATGATTACTGAAACACCGATCAGGTGCAGGATACCAAAGACCACGAAACCTTCACCAAGGTAGAGCCAGGTGCAGAGCGTGACAAGGAGTCCACAAAGAAAGATACCGGCACCGCGATACAAAAATTTGAGCACAAGCCGGGTTCTTGAAATGGTTGATGCGGCCCGGGCATGGCTGATCGTGAGCGAGATTCCAACAACTAATAAGAAGAGCGATGCGGTTGCAAATGCAAAATATCGCCAGAACCCAAACGATACATTGACGGGGAAAATAGTGAAAAAACTGAGATCAAACAGGAAATGAAAAAGAATCATCATGAGGATAGCTATACCCCGTACAAGATCGATCTCCCAGTACCGCACCACCTCACTCATACCAGAAGTATCGTAGGTATTTTCTCATATGTGTTTGGAATAACAAATGGGTAAGACCGCATTGGATTGTTGCAGTCTGGTTGAAGGTGGCCATGAGAACCGGACCCCGGAAATTGTTACCGGCTGTTATTTCCATGGACAGCAGTCCCCCTGCCCTGTGAACAATGCTGGCGAAAATTAACCCGGGTAAAGCACTGTTACACACAGGTAAAAAAATCATCCGGTTTCACCGGATGAAAAAGCAGGGGTGATTTGCTTCATTTCTGGAGATCAAATCTGAAAAAATACGAGATCCCGTGCCATCCTGGACCCGTATAGGAACGATCTCTCCTCATCTCCCTGTGGCAGAACTATCGTAATATATCTTAATATATGCAGCCAATAGCAATTCAGGAAAGGTACTGAACATGCCAGAGAATTCAGATGAGCATATCATTGAGGCGATTGGCCGGAGCCGCATTGTCATACGGGATGGCAGGGTTGTTGAAGTTGGCGAGGCGATCATCACGGATTGCCCGCTTGCAAAACGATTCGCGTACCCGATCCCTGCAATAACAAAAGATGCCATCCGGGCAAACATCGAACACCGGATAAAAGCGTTTGGCATGTGCACGGCAAACAGGGAAGTACTTGATACCCGTGAATTTGTCGGGTTTGGTGCATCAGAATTGTTAAGTTTCGGTCTTAAGGTTGGGTTGGTCGATGCCGTGGTACTCGCCTGTGATGGTGCGGGCACAGTCATAGTCACAAAGCCCGGCATGGTTCAGGGAATCGGGGGCAGGATGTCCGGGCTTGTCAGGACTTCCCCACACCCGTCAGTAATGGACCGGATTGAGAAGGATGGCGGTATCGTGCTTGACCGAAAACACGCAGCCATCGATCAGATCGCGGGAGTCGCACTGGCGTATGCTGAAGGATATCGCAAGATCGCTGTCACCGTTGCCAGTCCCGAAACTGCTGTTGCAATCCGCAGGATCCATCCTGAAACCCTGATCTTCGCAGTCCATGTGACCGGGCTTTCAGCTGCTGATGCCAAATCCCTTGTTGCAGCATCAGACCTCGTGACTGCCTGTGCATCAAGGACCATCCGTGAAATTGCCGGGGCAGGAGCACTCCTGCAGGCGGGAATATCCGTTCCGGTATTTGCGATGACACAGAAAGGAAAAATGCTGATTATTGAAAAAATCCGCCAGTCCGATGAGCAGGTGCTGGTAAAACCCACCCGGCTTCCGGCCCTTGGCGGGAAACAGCCAGATCCCCTTGTATAATGAAACTTTTTTTTGAAATGCAGTCCCATCCCTTTCCCCCATCCCCCTGACTGCAGCACTTTTAACCATTCAATGAGTGTTCATGTTTTTTATTCCGATAAACCAGGTCTTTTTAAGGCCCGGTGAAAAATTCAAATATTCAAAAAAAACCGACCGGAATTACAATTGTCGCAATTTTGGGTAGGGAATTGCGCAGGCTCGTCCTGTTTGACCATAAGTGCTATAAAAGAGTATACAAGATCATATAAACAGGTATATAATTTCATGAGTTTTTAATCGTGTAAGAGAGATTTCGATGAATGACCCACCTTCGGATGAAAACGAGAATGAAAATGTCATTGATATTTTCATTGTAAGTAACGATGAAACGGTTGCACATCAGCTCACGGATCACCTCGCACAAAGGGAGTACCGGGTTACCGTTTTCACTGACAGTGCACAACTTAACGAGGCCCTTCGTGCAGGAAAGCCAAACCTCCTAATCTGTGACGGGACTACGGAGAAACAGGAGGGATTTGAAATCTGCCGCCAGATCAAGGCTGACAATGATCTCTGGGTTATACCGGTCCTCATTCTTACTGCTGCATGTGCCCTCCGGGACCTGTTAAATGTTCTTGACAGTAATGCCGACAACTTCATCGCGCATCCCTATGATTTCCCGTATTTCCATTTACTCGTTGAAGGCATGCTCGCCACTCCCGTCGAGCGGCCGACTCCCGACCAGATCAAAACGCAGTTCAAGATCAGTCATGACGACCGGACCTATGTTGTTGCTGCCAATCGCAGAAAACTCCTCGAATATCTCCTCTCGGCATTTGAGATCGCGGTCAATAAATCATCAGAGTTATCGCACGTAACTGCAGATCTTTATACACTTTCCGACTCGGTAAAAGAACTGGAAAAGAGCGTAACCGGGCACACCCATGTCATCGAAATATTAAACGCAACTATCCAGCAAAAAGAACAAAAAATTGTTGCATTGACCTGGGAGTCTAAAGAACTGGAACAGGTGCTGGCACAAAAAACGGATGAGGTTGATAATCTCATGAAGGAACGCGATGCGGATAAGACGCTCATCACCACCAGCGATGAGACCATCCGCACCACGAGCCGCGAACTCGAGGAGGCCCGGGCGGATAACCGTTCAAAAACCGATGCTCACACCAGCCAGCTCTCCACTCTCACAGCAGGATCTGCTGCCCTGAAAACAAATCTTGATACCGTGCAACATGCGCTGGACGAGGAAACAACCCGAAGTTCATCCCTGGAAAAGTCATTCCGTGCTCTCACGCTCGAACACGAACAACAAAAATCTGCATTTACGGCAGAGAAAAACCGGGCAGTGTCAGCGAAACAGGAACTTGCTGCGTTGATGCAGGCAAAAAAGGAGTCTGAACAGGACCTGACCAGGATAATTACGGATCTCAATGAGACGGCAAAACAACAGGCTGCCGAGCTGATCCGGCTGAAAGGTGAACTGGAAACAGAGACCAACCACCGGGTTTTGACAGAAAACCAGGTTGTTACACTCCAGAGGGAATATGAACAATCGGAGTCGTCATTTCATGCTGAAACGGGCGCCCTCAACCGTCAGGTTGACACGCTGCAGGAAAAGCTGACTGCCTCAGCTGTAGCGCTGGATAAAGAAGAGAGCATCATTACATTACAAAAAGAACATCTTGCCGGGATTATTACTGAAAAGGAAAAAACTGAAGAGCGGTTGCAGTTCGTGTTACAGGAACTTGCAGAGGCACGGGATGCGGTTGCATCCGGTGAACAAAAGAGAAGGGCGCTCGTAAATAATCTCGAAGAAGTCATTGCTGAAAAGGAGAAATCGGAACAACAGACAAAAACCTTGTCCACAGCACTGGACCAGGCGCAATCTGATATTGAATCTGAGAAAGGCCAGCGCCGTTCCGTTGAAGAAACTCTGGACAGGACAACCCGGGAACGTGACACTGCACTCGGGACATTACGTCAGGAGTATGATGGCGTACAGACAGATCTCGATTCGCACAAAGTTAGTCTCGCAGAGCGGGAACGCGACCTTAATGCAACAACAACGATCCGCGTAGCGCTTGAAAGAGACCTGGAAGATGCAAAAGCGAGGAACAGGGCACTTGAGGATGAACTGAATCTTGCAGCCCGGTACAGGACGCAATCCGGACAACAGTCACGCGCTCTTTCCGATGAACTGGAACAGGTGAAAGCAGCGCTCGAAACTGAACGGAGACTTCGACGGATCTCCGAAGAAAAAACAAAAGCAGCGGCCCAGCAACAAGAAGATCTTGAACAGCGTCTCCGCACCACACATGATGAGGTGGAACGTGCAAAAAAAGACCGGGAAGCAACACAACGGCAATTCAAAGAAGAACTCGAAACTGCCAGTCACCAGATAAAATCCCTTGAATCCCACGTCAGAACCTTTAAAATGGAAAAAATGCACGCAGAAAAAGAGGTCCCGGCGGACAGGGCAGAAACTCAAAAAGAGAATCTTGAACTGGTTATCTCAAAAGAGCCACCTCTTCCCGTCCCCGTGAAGCATGTATCCCAGTCACTTACTATTGAAGTACCTGCCGTGTTGCCACAGTCTCCCGTCTCTGAAAAAGACCCGGACTCTGGTGGATCATCCGGGGAGGTCTCCCATATCTTCTCCGGCGTGATTCCCCGGGTGCCGGATATATCCGGTGCTGACACTATCTCCCTTGAACATCAACCCGAGGCAAAAAATGTGGGTCCCGCACCGGAACCTGCAACAGCCAATGTCCCGGCAGAAAAAAACACCGTGGATGAATCTTCACCGGAAATATCCCCGGAAACATCCCCAACTGTGGATGATGAAAATGAGCCGTCTGATTCTGACGTTGAAGCACAACCGGGTAACGATGATGAGGAAGAACCAGAAGAAGGTGGCGATGAAGCAGTACCGGAGGAAGAATCAGGAAAAGAGCCTGAAGAATATGGAGGAGCAGTTCCCCCCGGCGGGATCTCGTTCAACCGCAAACAGTGGATGGACCTCCTCAAGTGGGCGCACCATTCAGGAGCCCTGTCCCAGGATCAGCGGCTTAAGATTGTCAGGATGGGCAGGCTGATCCAGAAAGACCGGAGACTGACAAAAAAACAGCAGGACCAGGTCAGTGAGGTCATTGCGGTTGTCTATGCGCTCGGGTACCGCCCTCAATAAGATCATTTTTCAAAAAAAAATATCCGATCCTCTCGTTGTCGAATGAAAATCGGAATATCTCCTCCTCCCAGATGCACAATTTTTAATGGGACTTCCTGTACCATGTGGCGTTCTTATCTGGCTTTGGTCCTGTACACGTGTTGGATATTAAAAAAAGGGGTAACTGCCAGTTTAACCCCAAATCATAACGTTCCAGGGGCCTTCGCCTTTGGCTTGCCCCCGACACTTTTGGCGCCCCCCATTGCGATAACCCCAGAACAGGTAATACTCAATATCGCAAGGTGCAGGGGTGGGTAAAGGGACGGGACAGGCACTGTCCCCTCCTTTATTTGATGAAGAATTTCCATAATGATGTAAAAAAATCTTGATTATTGAACATTATTTAGTTCCACAATCACCTTATTTTTTTACAACGCATTTTGGATATGCATTTTTTGCCATTTTTAATCCCGTAAATCCTTCTTAGATCCGGGTGTTATAATAGCATATTACCCAAAAACTAATATTGAATTTGTTCCTGGGGATAAAATTATGGAATCTCTAAAACATCAGATCCTGCCTATTTTTTCAGATATCTCTTGTAAAATTTCCTGACGGAATTTTTCAAACTGGAGATCATCCAACTGTTCAGAAAGCAATCTACCACTCCATGCGCGGCGATAAACCCAGTTTACGATTTTTTCAATGACATAGATCACATGATCGTCATTTTCCAGGGTGAGCAATTCTCTCCCGATGCGGGGGTGTCGTCCCCGTCTTCCACCGACAAGAATAAGGTAATGGCGGTGGTCTGCCTTCAGGAGATCGAATGGACATGACTGGATGCAAACCCCGCACTGGACACATTTTGCAGGATCGAGAACCGAAATCCCGTTTTTTATGATAATAGCTTTTTCCTTGCAGTATTCCACGCAGGTACCACAACCGGTACAGAGTCCTGCAGTTCTCAACGGGCGAATTCGACCGATAATCCCTATCTCATTGAGCATCGGACTTGTACATGCATTCGGACAACCGGATAAGGCTATCCGCATTTTAACCGGCATTTCCTTGCCGAACATTTTTTGATCAATCTTTTTTGCGAGATTTATGGTATCAATATTGGCAAATTTGCAGCGATCAATCCCGGGACATGCAATTATATTGACAATCTCATCTTTTTCTGAACCAACAGGTGTACCGTTCTTCTCCAGAGATTTTTCGATTTTTTTAAGTGATTTCGGGTTAACATGCGGAATCTCAATAGTCTGACGGGTAGTGCAATGAACAAGCCCCGATCCATATTTTTTCGCAATTGAGGCGATACCACGCATCTGCTCCACTGAAATAATACCTGCAGGTGCCCTTATCCTGACCGTACAATAATCTGCATCTCTTTCAGTTATTACACCGCCCTTCATATGAACGCCAAAACTCGTACGCATCAAACAGTAATGAGGGTAATCTGGTTATAAAAGATGATGTTGTGACAGAAATATCAGATTAATGCTATGATGAGGATGACACATGCCCGGGTAATCTCGTTTGAAGCCCCAACCACATCGCCATTAACACCGCCAAACAACCTTTTAGAGATGATATAGAGAATTGCCGGACACACTACCATCGCAATAGCAGCTCCGGTTAGTCTGATGGGTGATACCGGAAGAAAAATAAGCGGTATACAGAATAACGCTGCAATGAATGGGAAGTACGGTTTTGAGAACTGATGGAGGTAACTGTGTATTCCCTTCCTGAATGGAGTGCCATATGCTGTGAGAAACGCCATAGAAAATTTGGCGCAGACCTCACCGATAATTACTGCAATAATAATCGATGAAGATGCCTGCAGTCCTGCAAATAGCAGAAGTGTCACTACAATTCCTGCAGTGATACCACCTGCTCCAACCTGGCTGTCCGTCAGGGCTCTGATTCTTTTCTCCCGGTCTCCATGAGCCATGAGGCCGTCTCCAAGATCAAGTAATCCGTCAAAATGATGAGCACCTGAAATCAGAAGAATACAAGCTATCGTTACAGCGGCTGCAAGTGTCCGGTCTGCAATGAAAAAAACCGGCAGTGCAGCGAGCCCGCCAATGATATAGCCGGCACACGGGTAGATATAAGAATGCCGGGCGAAGTTCTCGAGATCCTGTGGTTTACCAAGCGGGAGTATTGTTGTGAACTGGAACAGGGAGATAAGTGCTTTCATACACATTCGCTGTATAATCGTGAGGTGCAGCCAGCAATCAATCCTGCTATGGCATCATCGAGAAATGGTCCGAGTTTTGATAATATTCCGGGTTTTTTCTGATCGTACCGGGTAAACTCAAACCGGGCATAGGTTCCCCCGATGCACTCCGCGATCGCCATACCAATAATCTCATCACTTAACAGATAAACAGGGTCGTCAGCGATTTCTGAATTTTTCCTTTTGTTGAAAAGCTCATCTTCAAGAAGTATCGCTCCGAGGATTAATGAGGATACATTGGGATCATCAAGATATTTTATTATTTTTCGTTTGATTTCCACTGCAGCCTGATCGTCCGGCATTCCATGGGAAACATACAATCCCATAGCCGCAGCAACAATATCATCGAGTGTGATCCCGTTATTAAGTAATCGCTGTTCAATTTCAAACATGTGAATAGGTGTTCTGGTGACAGGACTATTATATCGTTGTGGAATTTTCTGAATAACCGATATCTTCAACCTTATAAAAAGAGAAATGAATGTGCTGATTACGATGGGATTCCTGTCTGAAATACCGGATATTACCTTTAAACGCCCGCTTTTTTGTGGCATTCTTGGCAACACGCTTCTATCAACGGTTCCCGGAGTTTCCGGTGCCGGAGCAACCCCGGAAAAGACCCTCCTCACCCCGGTGCTTGATGCGGAGCTGATTACGTGGGGTGCAATTAAGAGTTTCCCGATAAAACCGGACACCCCGACCGGCTGCCCAACCCCGGCATCGATCACCCGTGCAATGATGGAACTATGTGATATGCAACCGTTGTTCATCAACGCCGGTCTCTGTCACACACCAACCGTTCCCTGTCTTGATGTATACGGTATGGTGGGTGACGACCCCCGGTACCGTGATGCTGTTCCGCGTGCGCACGATCTTGTACTGAAAGGAGAAATCATTGGCAGATTCCTCTCAAAAAGCAGTGATCTTCTTGTTCTGGGAGAATGTGTTCCCGGAGGAACCACCACTGCCCTGTGCGTAATGCGGGCAATGGGATATGAGGCCTCGGTGAGCAGCAGTTTTGTGAATAATCCCATTTCCATAAAAGAAGAAATCTGCCGTGAAGCGCTTGCACGAATCAGATCAGATGCAATTACAGAACCGCTTGATATTATTCAATATACCGGGGATCCCATGATGCCGGTTGCTCTCGGCATTGCAAAGACGTATTCCGGAGAACTTATTCTCGCTGGGGGTACCCAGATGCTCGCAGTAAGTGCGATCATAAAATCTGTCGGAGGACGACTGCCCCGTGTGGTCACAACATCATACGTGAGAGACGATCCTTCGGCTAATGTTCAGCAGATTGCCTCACAGATCGGTGTTGAAATCATATACGTCGATCCGGGTTTTGGTGATCTCGGCCATTCAGGACTTGCCCGCTATTGTATTGGTGAAGTAAAGGAAGGTATGGGTGCTGGTGGTGCAATGTGTCTTGCCCATCTCCTTGGTCATTCACCTATTGAGATCAGAAAAGCAATTCTCACCGCGGTGACTGCATATGGTTGAACAGTCTTATAGGATTTCAATACAAAAAGGTGAGTAATGCTTCCCATTTACGTGATCAATAATTTCGGGCAATTCAATCACCTCATTCACCGTGCACTACGGGATCTGGAAATTGATGTAGCGATGGTTCCTAATTCAACTCCCCCGAAACAGATATCCGAGGGATGCAGAGGGATCATTCTTGGGGGTGGACCAACAATAGAACGTACAGGGAACTCTGGTCTTTATCTCGATCTTGGGCTGCCCGTACTGGGAATCTGCCTGGGTCTCCATATCATCGCAACAAAATTCGGGGGTGATGTTCACCAGGGACAACGGGGGGGTTATGGTCCAGTCGAGGTAGAAATCTGCGAAAACGATGATATCCTTTCCGGGTACCCAGAAAAGATCATTGTCTGGGCTTCGCATGCTGATGAGGTGTCAAGGATACCAGAAGGATTTACCTGTCTCGCGCATTCACCCATATGTAGTGCAGAGGCGATTGCACTTCCAACAAAGCATATCTACGGGGTCCAGTGGCATCCTGAAGTCAGTCACACATTCGAGGGAAAACGCGTTTTTGAAAATTTTAACCGCATTACCCTTGAGAACAAGGTGTAGTGATATATTCTCTGATCATTGTATAAAGAAAACACAAATCCTGTAATCCCATTTTCTTTCCCTGAATTTTTTCATATATGCATTTTGATTTTTGTTTATATTTTTGTTAATTATTAAATAATCAAAAGAAACATGGATGATTATGATACGAGGTATTGTAAAAACCAGCATTTTACTGGTATTTGCATCATTATTTCTTGTGGGTTCCGTCACTGCAGGAATCAATACTATTTTGTCGGGTAATACAGTATTCATCGGTGAGGAGGGTTTGGATATTTCCGGGGCACTGGGGGGAGACACACAAATCGGCTGGTGGGCTCCCGGGGCCTCGATCTCCGGCAGCTCTCCTGATTCAGTGATTTTTGTTACAAATCCCAAACAATTCTCTCTCTCGCCAACCGAGTTTGGATCTCATACCGGTTCATGGTTCCACCTCGACGCTTCGGGAAAGGCAAATGGCACTGCCTTTCTTGTTCAGGATCCGTACCTTGACCTCACAATTGAAGACACTACGATCATGGTTGATGTGACCAACAAATGGGTTCCCACAGGTGACGAAATCGGATTCAGCATAAACACAAATCTTGCCCAGATGGCATCACAGAGATCTTCACCCGCCCTGATTACTATCAAAGTGCAAGCGCCAGGAGGCGGTGAATTTTCCTCGTTAGTCAACGCAGGGGGAATACCTGTACCGATCGTTGAAATTCCTGTTTCCACAACCCCTTATAATACAAACTCGATCTGGGATACCGGGAATCGTGCCCTCTACACAACCGGGACCTATTCTATATGGGCTGAATGCAATGTAAACCGAATGAATGATAATTACAATGTGATGGGCAAGACCATAAGCAGCAAAATCAGTTTACTCAATCAGGATCAGAACCCACTCATCAGTGCAAGCGTGCCGACAACAAATCCAACCATCCAGATGACTATAACTCCCTCTTCCAAACCGACAACGGCTATCCCCTCAATTCAAACAACGCAAAAAACCCAACAATTGACAACCGTCACCACGATTATGACAACAATCCCTGTCCCTTCTGCCACAACCCCACCCTCCGTGCCAGTTCCTTCTCAGACAAAAGCCGCGGGTTTCGAAGCAACTCTTGCTGGTGCTGCAATAATTATGGGACTGGTCCTCTCTTTGAAAAAAGAATAATTAATCATTTTTCTTATATTTCGCAACCTTTTATTATCTCAGTTTCCCATTCCGGTGTATGAACGTTGTTACCACTGTGATAAAATCCCGGCATAGTGTACGGGATTTCAAATCCGATCCCGTGAATGATAGTATAATTAAAGACGCAATCGAATGTGCAGCTCGTGCGCCTACTGCGATGAATCTTCAACCGTGGTTGTTTGGTGTAATCAAAAACAAAGACACGCTTTCAAAGATTGCAGGACTTACTGAACGAGGAAAATTTATTGCCAAATCGCCCCTCTGTTTTGCAATTTTCGGAGAGAAAAAAGAAACATATTACCTTGAGGATTGCTGTGCGGCAACAGAAAATCTCATTCTGGCGCTCCAGGCACATGGAATCACCTCCTGCTGGGTGGCTGGCGAAAAAAAGCAGTATGCAGAGACAGTGAGAAAGATGCTGGGAGTTCCGGAAAATTATTCCTTAGTTTCACTTGTGGCCGCGGGATACCCGGCTGAGATTTCTATAGTTCAGAAAAAAGAGATGAAAAAGGTGGTATTTTTTGAGGAATTCAAGGATAATTAAATTTTTTAAAAATAACGATCTTTACGTTAAATTGCAGGTCCTGAATATTCAGATTTTATCCATTTAACGAATTAACCATATCTCGTAATGATTAAGAATCAGGCCAGTCACATCATTGATCATGAAAAAAGCGGTCCTGCAGGTTGCACTTGATCTTCTTGAACTGAAACGGGCATTGCAGATCGCACAGGAATCTATTGAGGGTGGTGCTGACTGGATTGAGGTAGGCACACCGTTAATCAAAAGCGAGGGAATGCAAGCCATCCGGTCGATGAGAGAGCGTTTTCCGGATTCAATAATTGTTGCAGATATGAAGGTTGCCGACACCGGGACGCTTGAGGTGGAGATGGCAGCAAAATCAGGTGCAAACATCGTTTGTGTTCTTGCAGTTGCGGATGATCCGGTAATTGCTGAGGCCGTGCGGGCTTCCCGTCTGTATGGAATACAAATAATGGCGGACCTGATCAATGTTATCGATCCCGTTTCGCGTGCATGTGAACTCGAAGTGATGGGTGTAGATATCATTTGTGCCCATGTGGGTATCGACCAGCAGATGATGGGAACGAATTCCATTGAACTTTTAACCTCGATATCCGGCAAGGTTCATATTCCCCTCGCGGTTGCGGGAGGAATTGATGCGGCAAGTGCGGGAGACGCGGTACGGTGTGGTGCGGATATTGTAATCGTCGGGGGATGGATCACCCGCTCTGCCGATGTTTGTGGTTCGACAAAAAAGATCCGCACAGAACTGGATAATCCTTCGATACGATATATTGAAAAAAAATCATCTGATGAAGAAATCCGCGCCCTTCTTTTACAAGTGTCCGCACCAAATGTCACGGATGCCATGCACCGGAAAGGAGCAATGTCAGGAATCGTTTCAATCTGCGGCAATGTAAAGATGGCAGGCAAAGCTGTAACTGTCCAGACATTTGCCGGTGACTGGGCAAAACCTGTTGAAGCCATTGATATTGCCAGAAAAAATGAAGTGATAGTGATCAACAACGATGGTGCGACACATGTTGCTCCCTGGGGAGAGCTTGCTACCATAAGTTGTGAAAAAAAAGGAATATCCGGTGTTGTCATTGATGGTGCAGTCCGTGATGTCGATGAAATCAGAATAATGAAGTTCCCCCTCTTTGCAAAGGCTGTTGTACCAAACGCAGGAGAGCCCAAAGGATTTGGAGAGATTAATGCCGAAATCCAGTGTGGTGGCCAGTATGTTCGTCCGGGTGACTGGATTATCGGCGATGAAAGTGGTGTGGTCGTAATACCCGCTGAACGTGCATATGAAATTGCGCGCAGGGCACTGGAAGTGAAGAAAAATGAAGATAGGATCCGGGAAGAGATCCGGCGGGGAAGTACACTGTCTGAAGTGGCAGAACTAACTAAATGGGAAAAGAAGTAAATTTTGATTAGTGGAACACCGAGCGCTCCATGAGTGTCGCACCGGAATTTTTGATCTTTTTTATTGCCTCTTCAACCTGGTCAACACGGAGAATAAGTACGGCTCCTTCTTTTCCTGAATACGCATAGGAATATTCGATATTGACTCCTGCATCCCCCAGAATTTTTGCGACTTCATACAGTCCGCCCGGCTGGTCTTTCATGCGCACTGCAATCACATCGGTAAATGCGACGTTAAATCCAAGTGATAATAGTTTGTCATGAGCTTTTTCCGGGTGATCTACGAGTGCCCTTACCACACCAAACCCATTTGCTTCAGCGATACTGAAGGCAAGAATATTGATCTTTTCCTCGCCCAACGCATGCGCAATTGCTGCAAGTCGCCCCGGGCGGTTCTCAGAAAATATCGAAATCTGCCTGATCACAAACTTTTGTGTGTCCATTTACAACGACCTCTTGTCAATAACTCGTTTTGCTTTTCCCTCAAATCTGGGTAATGAACCGGGTTCAACAAGTTCAACGTTGACATTCACGTTCAACGAATTTCTTAACCGGTGTTCTACTTTCTGCCGGACCTGCATAAGATCATTAATTTTATCACTGAATGATCCGGTGTTCAGTTCGACCCGTACAAGCAAATCATCAAGTGCCCCTTTTCGTTCAACCACAATCTGGAAATGCTGACCAACTTCGGGAATCGCCATTAAGGCGTACTCAATCTGTGAGGGGAACACATTGATCCCCCGTATGATCAGCATATCATCAACCCTGCCCTGGATTCTCTGGATTCTTGGATGGGTCCTGCCGCAGGCACAGATGTCATCATCCATGGTCGTGATATCCCCGATCCTATACCGGATCATGGGAAGTGCTTCTTTCTGAAGGATGGTAATGGTGAGTTCGCCTTTTTGTCCGGATTCAAGAGGCTCTCCTGTCTGGGGATCGATGATCTCTGCAAGGGCAATATCTGACCAGATATGAAACCCCTTTTGCTCGATGCATTCACAAAACATTGGTCCTGAAAGTTCACTCGTACCATAGATATCATATGCCTTGATGCCCAGCCAGTCTTCGATGCGGGTACGCATCCGATCTGTCCATGGTTCAGCTCCCAGAACTCCCGTGCGGAGTTGTGTATCTTTTTTAATACTCACTCCCATCTTTTCTGCAACCTCCCCCATATGGAGGAGATATGAGGGAGTACAGGCAATTGCGGTCGCACCGAGGTCCTGCATCAGTTCAATCTGGCGTTCGGTGTTTCCTACGCTCGCCGGAATAACGGTTGCTCCGATACGTTCCGCCCCATAGTGTAACCCAAGCCCACCGGTGAACAGACCGTAACCGTAACTTACCTGGATCACATCTCCCCTGCCAAGTCCGAGGGAGGTCAGGGCACGGGCAAGCGACGTTGTCCAGGTATTCAGATCATTCTGAGTATACCCGACGACCGTCGGTTTCCCTGTTGTCCCGGACGAAACATGATAGCGAACAAGTTCCTCCTGGGTCGAAGTAAAGATTTTATCAGGGTAATTATCTCTCAGGTCACGCTTGAACATGAACGGGAGTTTCTTTACATCGGATAGTTCGCGGATGTCATCCGGGTGGACCTTCTGCTCTTTCATCCTGTCGTGGTAAAAAGGAGAGAAACTGTAAAGCCTGTAGACAAGACTTTTCAACAGTTTATACTGCATCCTCTGGAGATCTTCTTTTGGCATCTCCTCGATCCGTGGATCCCAGCTCTTCATTATATCGCCTCTCTTCGATCAATCACTCTCTTTGCCTTTCCTTCAAACCGTGGCAGGGAACCTGGCTCGACGAGTTTAACCGTTGTCCTGAGCTCGAGTGCATCCCGAAGTTCTTTAACAACCTTTTTCTGGAGTTTTGCAAGATCCGCAAGTTCACCACTGAAATATTCACGGTTTATCTCAACTTCGACAGTCATCTCATCCAGATGATTAATTCTGTCGATATATACCATAAACTGATTGCCAACTTCGGGTATTTTAAGAAGCACATGTTCTATCTGAGAGGGGAACACGTTGATTCCGCGGATAACCAGCATATCATCACTTCTGCCTGTGATTCTTGCGATTTTTTGTCCTCGTCTGCATATACAACCGTCTTCCATCTTAACCGTGACATCTCCTGTACGGTAACGGAGGAGCGGCATTGCTTCTTTGACCAGCGGGGTTATAACCAGTTCACCGCGTTCACCCTCGGATACCCGCTCTCCGGTTTTTGGATCGATAATCTCGACAAAAAAACTATCGTGCCAGATATGCAATCCGTCACGTTCAGGGCATTCGAACGCAACGCCAGGACCAAAAAGCTCACTTAAACCGTATGAATCATAAGCAGTTACTCCAAGTCGTTTTTCAAGCGTCTGACGTACGCTTTCCGACCATGGTTCAGCACCAAAAATGCCGGTCCTGAGACTGTCGAGCGATGCATCCATCTCTTCTGCTATTTCTGAGAGGTGCATTGCATAACTGGGTGTACAATGAATTGCAGTCACTCCAAAATCCATGATCATTTCGATCTGGCGTTTTGTATTCCCTGTCGCACTCGGAATGACGGTCATACCAATTTTTTCTGCCCCGTAGTGAAATCCAAGACCCCCCGTGAACATCCCATAATTTACCATATTCTGGAAGATATCATCTTTCCCAACTCCAATCATAGTCATGTTCCGTGCAATAAGATCTGCCCATGTGTCAAGGTCTTTCTGGGTGTACCCAACGACAGTTGGTTTTCCGGTTGTTCCGGATGTTGTATGGATCCGTACAATTTTTTTCATGGGGACTGCAAAGAAACCAAATGGATATCCATCCCTGAGATCCTGTTTTTTTGTAAATGGTATTTTCTGTATATCATCCAGTGTTTTAATCGCCGATGGTTTCACACCGGCACCAGAGAGAAGTTTCCGGTAAAAATCAACGTGTTGTACAAGACCGAGTGTTTTTTTCAGACGTTTGAGCTGAAGTTCCTGCAATTCATCAGGCTTCAATGTCTCTATTTTCTTATCCCAGAACATGTATTGCCCCTGTTATGCTATTGTATGACAGAAAATATATGGCGTTTGTTACCGTTTAAATTCACCGAATTTATTGAAACGGTTTTTAAACAAAAAAGGGAGAATCTATCCTGGAACGGTCTGATGACGTAAAACGATGACTTAATCAAGGGGAAATGGAGTAGTAATTAGATCAGTGGTGGGAAATATTTTTTTGGGGTGAAGAGTGACGGATTATCCATGGTTATCGGTAAGTGGTTTTGGCGCCCATATAAAATCCACACAAAAAAAACTGATCATCCAGAAAAAAAATACTATCGAAGAATATCCTCTTGATTCAATAAAAAATCTGCTCATCGTCGGTGGTCACACCATCAACTCATCCACCATAGTAAATCTCATAAAAAATGGTGCATATATCTCATTTTTTGAACCAGATGGTAACCCAATGGGAATCATCAGGCCATTTGGAGACAGGACTGATGCAGAGATGCATAGCATCCAACAGGCTATCCCACGTCATCGTTATGCTATTGCACTGGCACAGGCAGCAATAAAATCCCGTCTCTTTGCCATTGAACATGTTCAGGAAATACAGAACACTTCTTTGTTCTATGAAGGGGAACAACAGTTTCTCCATAAATCCCAGGCGGAACTTGAGTATCTGATAAAACTGGATGAAATCCGTAGGTTGCACCGGTTAACAACGGATATGTATTATGAGATCATGTCCCGGAATACACCGCCGGATTTTGGATTCAGGAGGAGAACAATACGGCCTCAGTCAGATCCAATTAACGCAATGCTTTCATTTGGATATGCGATGTTATTTGGTAATTGTTGTGTGTCCGTTATCGGCGCCCGTCTTGACCCCGATTCTGGCTTGATGCATGAAGGGAAAGGATGCCTTGTACAGGACTTGATCGAACCCTTAAAAACAGAAATGATTGATAGTGTTGTGTTTCAGGTTGCCAGAGATTCTCTTACCCCTCCTGATTTTGAACAGACTCCAACCCGGTGTATGCTTACCGATGAACTTATAAAAAAGATGATCGGATTATTCCATACTTCAATAAATAATGAAAAAATCGATGAACTGGTATATAATCTCTATAATGCAATAACAAATAATCGTGAATTTATAGTCCGGTACTGATCCGCCCTTCTCCTTTAATGATCGAAAAATCATTCAACACCATACATGGAATTTCAGACGTTTTTAAATCCCGTATTACTGCACGTGGGCAGCTATATATCATTGATATAAACTTTTCAAGAATCATTGAGTCTGCAGTTGCATAAATATGAACTCTGCCATCAGGGAGATTTATGACCGTGCCGGTAACATGCAAATCGGTGGCTATTCTCCGCACGCATGCACGAAATCCAACTCTCTGAACTCTTCCGCTGATAAAAATCTCAACGGTCTTCACCGTTACATCCCCTGCATAAGTTTTATTGCAAGTCCAAGTTCATCAAATACTTCATCCCGTAATGATGACTGACGGATATTCGTTGCAGCATCTATTGCAAGGTCAAGCACCTCTTGCGCCTCCCTCTCACAACCGGATGCATAGGTCTTCATTGCAATCTCACACATGACAAAAGCTCGCCTGGATAGCGGTCGGATTATCCGGGACTCTTTAATGGCACTCTGCAACATCCGGTTCGATATTTTTTCAGCGCCTTCTTTCCTGAACATTACTGCAAGGTCAGAGAATAAGATCGCCTCTTTTCCACGATCCGCGACGGAACGAATCAGTTTTTCAAGTGATGCGATCTGATTCGGATGGGCACCTTCTTCAATAATTTTCTCAAACAGGGACTTGATTTTTTCATATTGGGGAGATCCTTCACCAGACTCTTTATACCCCATCTTCATGAGGCGATGGAGTCGTATTTCGTCATTTTCGATTGTTTTTGTGATCTCTATCGCACTGTTAAGATAGGTTATATTCTTGTGTTTATGGTAAAGAATACAAAACATCTGTGCGATCTTGTCACGGATTGTATCAGCAATTTGTTGAATGTTTATCTTTCTGGTTAATGCATCTGCTTTCTTAAGCAGGATCACGGGTGTATCATCCTCTGAGTTTTGTAGTGCAAGCGGAATGATATCAAGGAGGGCTGATGCTTTTTCATACGGTGAAGGAATCCTTTCGACCGCTTCTGCCAGCTGTGTTAATAGTATTCTACATTGATTCCGGTCATTTTTGATCATGCTGAACACAGAAATTAGCGAATCTACATATTCAACCGGATCTGCAATTTTTGATGCCACTTCTGATGCAACGCTGATTAATTCGCTGTCAGGCATCACCATGTTGAGTTGGACAATCGCTAATACAATCCGTTTGCGAGTCATCGAATTTTTATCGGATTCAACGTTATCTAACCGCAGGATCGCATCATCAAGGCATTTTTTTGCTTTGTCCGGATCGATAGTACAAAACAACAGAGTAAGATCAGAAAGTATCAGGATTTTCTGGAATTCTGCCGGAATTTTGTTGAGTGAAAGACTAACATCATCCAAAATCTCCCGTGCACGATCGATTTCATGTAGTTTAATAGATGAGGCTGCAAGATTGCATAATCCGGTCAGTTTGACATACGTATCATTGATTAACTGGAGAAAGTAAAAAATCAGATTGATCATAACCGGGTTTGATGTTGAATACTCATTTCTCTTCAGGAGAAAAGTCATAATCTCATAAGGATCTGTTGAGTCCGGGTACGTGATGTTCTCGTTAAGATTCGAGATGATCCGTGACATCATGGCGTCTCTTTCCAAAGGATTTTTTATTTCTGCAGAGAACATTGCCAGGGGAATGGCATAATCCGGGTTATTACTGATGCGTGAATATGATAGGATAATATCAATAATTCCGGCAATTTTCAGCGAAATCCACGGTATCTTGATGTTCTCTTTTATTATTGACAATCCCCATTCAAACGGGTATAACTCTGAAGCAAAAGCATCAGGATCTCTATGGGATTTCAGCTCTTTTACCAGGGTACACCCGATTGTTACGAAACACTCTGCAATCCTTTCGAATTGTTGGGTTTTTAATGCCGGATCGCCGATATCTTTTGCTATCTGATATGCTTCTTCGAGTGCATCTGGAGAATGTTTATCGATTGCATATTTTATTATCCCCCCAATAATATTTGCCATCGCATTTGCGGCAAGGTTATTTTCCAGAAGGGAGATACTCCATACTCTCATTCTTAAAAGAAGGTTGAGATCCCCTTGTTGTGCGGCAAGAATTGAAGCTTCATCGATAATACTACTCAGGGTTATAGAGCGGGTGTCCTGATCATTTATCTCACCTGTTAGGCCGACAGCCCTTTGGAGATAATCACGGTTTTTAATCTGGACACCAATTTTTGCGATTTGAATAACAATATTTGATATAGCCTGCTCCTTGAGAGGCTGATCCTTTATCGATTCGGCTATTTGTATCAGGATTCCCGGATCGTGCAATTCGAGAAATCCACGGTCAACAAGAATTGTAATACTTTCTAAAAGGAGTTGGTCGCGCCGGGGATGGTGCAAGATGAGATCATTGATTGATTGTGTATGGGAAATTATGTCCTCAAATGGATTATCCGAACTCAATTCAATAACGGCCCGGTATATTGAATTATATATGATATCAGTATTCAGTCGTTTAAGGATCATCTCGTTGACCAGAAGTATGCCATCTTCCAAAATCCCGGTTTTAAGGAGGAGTGTGAGGCAGTCTCCAAATTGGGGAAGGTTTTCTGTTTCATGGCCGATTTTTCTGAATATATCGAGAGCAGAGCTAAAATCCCCTGAAGAAAGCATAATCTGGGAAAACTGAAGGTATATACGCGATAAAAAGACCGGATTGCTATTCTTATCAATAATGGGAATCAGATCTGACAGGACGGGCATATTGTTTGATCGTTTGGCAACAGAAACACCGGCACGGACCAGTTCCCGAAGGGGATATGCCTCATTTTCCAAAAAAATCTGGTGAAGTGTTATCGCAGCGGAAAGGTACCACAAATCTCCCGATACTTCTGCTTTTTTAAGGAGATAGATAACAAGGGTATTGGATACAAAAGGCATCCTTTCGCAAAGAGTCTGAAGGATAGTGATAATCTGGGATTTATCCTTTACCCGCTCCAATACCTGTTCAGTCAGCGCACCGACAATTTCAAGTTGTCCTTCTTTTGAAAGATCATCAAAATTTTGTATGAAAAGGGCAATATCCAATAGTTCTTTTCCAAAGACAGATCTCGCTCCCTTTTCAACAATAGATGAAATACATGCCTGCCTTCGGATCTTCTGGTGGATCCTGGCAGCATTATGGATGCTGTCAAAGAATAATACCCGGTTCTTTTCAAGAATGGCGATTGTCGCCAATGCTTGTGCAAGTTCTGCATGTAATACCGCACGTTTTGAAATATCACTAATTTCTTCGGTGAGAAGATGTGATCTCCTGAGGAGAGTCTCGTCCCGGGTGGCAACTGCCCATTCAATCAGAAGAGGAATAATATCGATCATAATATCTGAACGATATTTTCGGAAACTGATCCGTTCAAGCAGGATCATTCCGGAATTGATGAATCCTGCATTCGCCTCAGAAACACCAGCGTCGATGAGGGTTTGTGCCATCATAGCAAATACCCGCGACTGGTAACTTTTTTTACCTAACGTTTCCGATAGGGTAAAAACAGATTTCAACCATTTTTCATCCTTTGTTGTGATGTATTTCTGTATTATTTGAGAGAATAATCTGTCAATATCATTATTGGGGAGATCCGGGAGTGCAAGTAACAGTTCCGGTTTATTATTTTTAAAAGAGTAATTTGTGATATGGTTGTAAATATCATTTATAAGTGTCTTTTGTGCCCGTCGTCCATGTCCCTGATGGATTTCCGCTATGCACGACTCGACGACTTTCCAATCCTCTGGCGATAGTGCCTGTTGAACCTTCCTGACAATTTCCGGAGAACTGACCATTCTTATATCACAGGTATCAGACTATGGGTTGTTAAACTCAATTTAACCCAAATAGTAATGAATTTTTTGATATTATTTACGCTTAAATTTAATTTATATCGTAATAATAAACCAAAATTATCGACTTTCTCCATAATCTCGCCAATATTATAAACTAAATTTAAAAAACGACAAAATTTTTAAATATTTTTCGAATTTTCATCCGGTAAAAATGATATTCTGGTAAAGGTGGATTTAAACATTATTGTCCTGATTGTCTGGATATCAGATGATTAAGTAACCTGTTTTTTTGTAATTGTAGAAATACGGTCCATCAATTCTTTATGAAAAATCTCCCCGCTCTTACGATCTTCAGAATCTACCAAAATCCGGATAATAGGCTCCGTTCCGGAGGCACGTACGAGCGCCCACGAATTGTTCCTGAAGATTTTTATGCCATCTGTCTGGTCTATTTTATCCTGAGAATATGCCGTTTTGAGGAATTCAAGTATTTTTGTTCCATGGGGTGTACTGATTTTGTCCTTGATCAAAAATCGTCCCGGCAATTTGTTTATCAGTGCCGAAAGTTGTTGCCCATTTGAAGCAAGAATAAAAACCATCATTGCGGCTGTCATGCCGCCATCGCGGCAGAACTGGTGTTCGGGGAAAATGAGTCCCCCGTTTCCTTCGCCCCCAAAAACCACCCCTTTTCCTCTCTCAATAAGTGATCGCATTGTTCGCGCAACATAGATGCTTCCTACTGGTGTGTAAGTAATAGTGCAGCCCTCATTTTTCACAACCATCTCCACCATCTGTGATGTACTTACCGGTGTAACCAGCGCCCCTTTTTTCTGGTGACAAATATGTTGGGCCACCAATGCAAACTCCTGGTTTTCTTCAACAAATCGTCCATTCTCGTCGATGAATACAGCACGGTCTGCATCGCCATCATGTGCAACGCCGAATGCAGCTCCACTGGTGACTACAAGTTCTGCCAGTCCCCTGAGCCCTTCTAAAGAAGGTTCAGGCAGCCGTCCGGGAAATGTTCCATCCATTATTCCATTGATCGTGAGTACCCTGCATCCCATTTCGGTGAGGATCTGTGGTGTTGTAATGCATGCAGGACCAGATCCCGGATCAACTACTACTGTTATGCCTGATCCTATTTTATGAGGAAAGTGATTGACAATCGATTTGATATATTTCCTGATAAGATGAGGAGCATTTACTTCGTGGCCGACGTGTTCCCACGGTTTGGTTGAAAATGAGCGATCAAATATCAGTTGTTCGAGCTTGAGTGTTTCCTCATCACCCATTTCTGTGCCATCAGCCTCAATAATCTTGACACCGTTATATTCAGGTGGGTTATGAGATGCGGTTATCATCGCCCCGCCGTCAAAGTGTCCTTTTATAATATACTGGAGAGCAGGGGTCGGGAGGATTCCGCAATCAACAACATCACATCCTGTTGCAAGCAGACCCGATTTAATTGCTTTTGCAAGTGTTTCACCCGAGGTCCTCGTATCCCTTCCTACGGCGATACATCCTTTTCTCATGGTTCCGAATGCTTCACCTATAGTAACTACCTGCTCCGGAGTCAGATCCTTTCCAACAATACCTCGTACACCATTGGTGCCAAACAATCGTTTCTGAAATTTTGCAGATTGCATGTATTCTCCTTTACGTTATATGGTTACCGGGAAAAATTTTCAAAAAGATTGAGCGATGTGATGACCTCACTCACTGCAGGGTTAGTAAGGATGCACCTATCAGCAGATAAACTACCGATGACAATTTTGGGAAACGATCGCTTTTTAAAACCTTCAATTACGACAAAATCCATACCTTGTTCGAATAGCATACCAAAAATATCCTCCAGGGTGTTCTTACGCATCGTAACTACTGCTTTTTGTGAGTCTATTCCTATTGATATATCAGCACCCGCTTCAAAAAAAATGGTGGTATCCTTTCCCTCTTCGATATGATAGGTATGGTCTCCCAGATGTTTGATCACCGCCACATTTCCTATTTTTTTTAGTTCCGGAATCAGATTTTTAATAAATGTTGTCTTACCGGAATTTGAGTTCCCAACAACCTGAATTATTTTCATACGTTTTATCTCCCCGGTATAAATTAAATTGCTTTAATGATAATTTAGTGAGTTATTCTCCGCGGTTCTCTAAAAGATCGGTGGTTGGTTTAACTACTGTCGTTATTATAGCCGGTTCCTGGACCGGGTTGTTATGGATATCTTCTGAAGTATCCTCCCCCACTGATAGTGATCCTTCTAATGCAATTTTTTTATTGATTGCTGGAAGAATCTCTCCGTTTTTCGAGGGTGATTTCAGTGAATGAGAATCGGGTAAAGAATTGCGGTCTTTGGTTTTTTTATCGTTCCCTGTTTTGTCAGTAGTTTGGGATTGAATACCATGAGGACTATTGACTGCTTTGGGCTTTGGTGGCACCGGAACCGGTAGTTGATCTGGTGACTCTTCTTCTTCTGCTCGTGACCTGAGAATGGTTTTTGCTGCTTCCCCCACGCTTCTCATGACTTTGGTGATTCGATCTTCAATGTCGATCTCTTCATCAATGTCCAGGGTTGTTCCCTCTACTTCCAGAAGAAACCGTGCGACCTCGCTTGCTTCAAAAAGCAGGTCATCAAGTTCATCGGTGGTAAAAAACCCGCACATCGCGCCATAGAAAAATGTGGCGCTCGCTTTTCTGACTTTCTTTTTGAATGAGTTACGTGCCTGGTTGACCGCTTGCGGCGTATAGGTGTCTTCCATGAAAGGCACAAGTTCCGGAAGATGTTTTCCGATAAAGGTCATTTCCGCTCCCCCGGAAGTACGGAAATCTGTGCATAATCGTGCGAGTGCCCATTCCCGGGCGGTAATATATGTTCTCTTACGCAGAAACTGGTTTACCTTCCGGTATGTGGCACCATCCACCTTCTTGAATTTTTTATATTTGTTAATCTCCTGCTGGATGTGTGAATCGTCCATTTTTTTGTAACACCTACACGAGTTTTTTGGTTTGTTCGGAAACTCACCCTGCTGGCACAAACAGGTTGATAGTCAAATCACTTAGTGTATAGCATTATATGGTTTATTGCTATTAAAATATTAATAAATTTACCTGGTTTTTTATGGCAATGCTCGTCGAAAAAGAGAAAAAATTATTAAAATACAAAAAAAATGAAAGATCCTCTCCCAAATTGTTCATGGTACTGGGCTGAAAAAATTTCCTGAATATGATAATGCATAATGGTTGGTTAATGAGAGATGATTCAGTATCCGGAGATCAATAAGAGCATATACTAGAGGATTTCGAATAACGTGAGAGATTTCGAGTGTAATAATACACTCAAGCGTTTTCTCTTGTTATTTCCCGAAAAATTTGGCATATTCTCCCTTAAAATCTCCCATTTTTTTTCAAACGAGATAGCCTCCGCTAAATAA
>JAPKXT010000143.1 GCA_026394695.1 Methanoregula sp. | reverse complement strand
TTCTCCACGTGGTGGAGGTCCGGGTCGGAGAGCATCGGGTTCTCTCCCATGATATATACGCACTTGACCTTTCCGGGTTCATCGGCAAGGACATTGATTAACTTGGTAACTGTCAGCCCGACTTTACCTTCGGCTATGTCGCAGCCCCATGCATCCATCATTTTCTTTCGCATCTCGGGGACAATGACTGACTGGTAACCGGAGTACACGTTTGCGAGGGCTCCCATGTCGCAGGCACCCTGCACGTTGTTCTGTCCACGCAGGGCACAGACACCACCGCCACGCTTGCCGAGGTGACCCGTGAGCATCTGGAGGTTTGCGACCGATTTGACATTGTCGACACCCGTGGTGTGCTGCGTGATACCCATCGAGTAGAGGACGTTGCTCGATTCCGCTTTTGCGATCCACTCAGCGGCAGTGGCAATATCCTTGGCCGGAATCTTCGTGATCCTGGAGACGTTCTCAAGCGAGTACGCGTCCTTCATGACGACTTCCTTGAGTTTCTCGTAATCCTTGGTCCGCTTTGCAATGAACTCCTTGTTCTCCCAGCCATTCTTGATAATGTTGTGCATAATACCGTTCAGCAGCGCAACATCGGTTCCTGAATCAAACGGCATATAGAGATCCGCAAGCTTTGCGGTTGGCGTAAACCGTGGATCTGCGCATATGACTTTTCCACCGCGCTTTTTGGCGAGTACTATCTGGCGACCGATAAGCGGGTGCTGCTCAAGAGTGTTGGAACCCAGAACAAAAATGCACTTGGATTCGCCGATATCACCAATCGAGTTGGTCATTGCACCGGAGCCAAATGCACCGGCAAGTCCTACGACCGTCGATGCGTGGCAGAGCCGGGCACAGTGGTCGATGTTGGGCGTCTTGAGAACCGCTCGGGCAAACTTCTGCATCAGGTAGTTCTCCTCGTTGGAGACTCTGGCTGATGAGAGACAGGCCATCTCATCTCCTTTGTATGACTTGAACTTGGAGACGATGAGCTTGTAGGCCTCGTCCCAGCTCGCTTCAACAAACTTACCATCTTTCTTGATGAGCGGTTTGGTCAGGCGATCCGGGCTGTTGACAAATTCCCATGCATAGTTCCCCTTAGGACAGAGCTTGCCCTCGTTTACGGGGTTGCGGTGCCACGGTGCTACGCCGACAACCTTCTTGTCCCTGACAACAAGGTTGAAGCCGCAACCGGTTCCGCAATACGGGCACGTGGTTGGTACGTATTTCAATTCCATAATAATACCTCCTACAAATGCGAATTGGATCAACCAACATTAAATCTTGTGATTTATTGGTGAAAAAATCAATAAATTTTTTAAAAATAAATTTTTAATATATTTACTCTCTATCAAAATTTACGCTTTTTAGTTATTGTCATTCCTGATACACTATTGTCTCTTGCCGCAAACGCATGGGTTAAATACCAAATGATCGCTTAAAACGGATTTATTTAGTTGAATATGCCTGTATTCCGGAAGGAGAAATGAATAGACATCACGATTTTTACAAGTACATAACCACCATTTCCCTCGAAACCCTGTTTTCCAGATAATAAAAGTTTTTTAGATAATTCTCATCTTATGCGAGTTAAGAATATGCAGGCACTATCTTTGTATAGCGAGGCATTGGCGGGTCTGGACCAATACAGACTATTATTGTTTATTAAAATAACCCCTTTCCTTACAATTATTCGTTTTTCTCTTTAAAACGTAAGAAAACTTGTTTTTTTAAAAATATTGTTTCTTTGAAATCTGCTGGCGGAGACGTTCCGTCCCGATAAAAGTAAACAATTTGATTAACCGCAGATTCAACTGCTGATTTTAGTATCCGGTGTTAGTTCTGCGGTACCAGGAATGTCTTCATAGTGATGAGGAATCTGCTCTTCTTATTACTTCTAAAAAATCTGCATGAATCTAACGAGCCTCGCCTCAAAACGATGAAAATTTTCACAACTCCGCAAGCAATCTCCTTTTGTTTATTCGATCGCCGGCAGATATCAAAATTTTCATCACAAAATATTTGCATGGCAGACCTATTGTGCAGATCCGCATTGCAATTATATTGTGCAAATTAATATAAATTAATAAAAATTATTCAAGTTTAGTCACGAAGGATCCTGGGGATGATCACGTGGCATGGAGGAAGTAAAAATGAAACCTACTGAGATGGGCGGCACCTTAATGGAACCAGAGTATCTGGTCAGGCAGGCGCGGGAAAAGGCGATGGCAGGTGATCATATCACTGCTGTAAATTTCCTAAAAAATGCAATCAAAACGAATCCCAGGTATACTGAGGCATATACACTGCTGGGCAACTGCCACGATTGCCTTGGCCAGAATGACGAGGCAATCGCATCCTATGATAAAGCACTTCAGATTGATCCCGGTCATGCAGATGCATGGTTCAATAAAGGAATGAGTCTGAAAAAGACGGGACAAATCAAAGAATCATTGCAGTGCATTGAGAAGTCAATCGATCTGTACTGCGGCAGGTAAGCTAATATTGCCGATATTTACCTGCCTTTCGACAAGCAATAGGATAAATCAGCTGGCTGGGGAAAGAAAAATACTCATCTCTTATCTCTAAAAAATTTCCCCTGTTTTTTCTGTAGTCTGGATATACAACCTGCAATCCGGATAACCGGCGTCAGGTTACCTATCCTCATTCCCTCAGACTTTTTAACCGACTTCCCTTACCTGATGAAAAAGGATGGAAAAGTCCCCGGCAGATTTTACCGTGCTCCAACCAATGAATTGATATGCCGTTTCAACCATAGAACCGATCAGGAAGGGCAACAATGCCAGACCTGAAATCTATTCCCGATGATATGAAATGGCGGCTTGCAGCAAATCTGGCTGCTCTTCTGCCTGCACTTTATGAGAGTGCATACCGCGGTGTCGTGGGGGAGAAATACGATGAGATCGAGCAGGAGATCTGGATGGAACTCTCCCGCATGGCGCTTGACATAGTCCGCGACCTCTTACTCCCCACCAGTACCGCGAGCGAACTTGCCGAGAGCATGAGGATAGTTATGACGATACTGTTTGGTCCCGATTATAAAAGTGAGACCCTGGAAGTATCAAAAGATGGTGCAGTCATCCTCATCAGACGATGTCCTCTCCTTGAATCCGGCCACAACATAGGTGTCGGGGGTCCCGGTATTTTTCATAAGTGCATGGCGTTAACCCTGACTACTGTCCCGCAGTTGAATAAAAACTATTCCGCCCGTTTTGTCCGGACCATGTGTACGGGTGACCGCCAGTGTGAAATTAAAATTGAAGAGGCAAAACAACCCGTTAAAGACGAACACAAGAAAAAATAACAGTAGGGTTTGTTGCAAAGGATTTTTTTATTTGAGGTAATATCCGATTGCCATGAAGATGAGCCCGAGGTAAAACATGATGGCAAATGGCCATGAGAACCCCAGGTTGATGGTGTCGAGTCGCTTGAGATCCTGGACGAAGAGCATGGCAAACCCGATGACAAATAATCCGATGCTGAGCTGAGTCTTGGTTGCTTTATCCATTGATACACTCCCTTTTACTAAAAGTATCTCAATTTGGCAGGAAAAAAGGTTTGTTGTTACCAGTAAAAATTTTTTTTAAAAAATGGGTAATATGCTATTTAAGACTCGAATCAAAGAAGGATTTACAGTGTTAATAACAAAAATGGAAATTCAAACGCAACTTATAAAAGTAAGGTGATTGTGGAACTATATGATATTCTGCAATCAGGATTTTTTACTTTATTAGAAAAACGCACATGAACCAATTGAGTTTACTCCGGATTCATGAAATTCAATTTGTTACGAGAGTCCCCCGCCTCAAGGCCTCTCCGAGGCACGGTGGGGCAAGGAGGTTTCGGCATTTTTAGTCCTTTAAACCGCCGCGGGGGCGCCCCGTCGGGGGCGGCGTCGTTCATCGCAATGGTGAAAGATGAATATTCTCCCATAATATCCGAATAATACGATTTTCATAAAAAATTTTCACAAATAAAGGAGAGGACAGTGCTTGTACCCTCCCTTTACACATCCTCGCGCCTTGCGATATTGTAATATTTCCTGTTCAGTGGTTATCGCAATTGAGGGCGCCAAAGTGGCGGGGGCAAGCCGAGGGCGAAGTCCCTGGAACGTTATAATCGGGTGCTAAACTGGTAGTTTACCCTAAAAAATTCCGGGATTTAAAAATTTCCGATCACCAGAGAATACAGCGACTCTTCTGGCTGGGGTGGTGACTGTATATCCTGAATGAGGATGCGTTCTTCAGGATACCCGAGATTTTCGCAGAGCGCGACTTTCATGGGCAGGGAGAGCGAAGTAAGGCGGGCATATAGCTCCTGGACGTTAAATTTTGGATCGGCGAGGAGGAAAACGATCTTTCCCTGCCGGATTTGATCAACGGTATCCTGCATCCCTTTTTCGTGCCCCTTGCCATGTGCCACAACAACAGACACCCGGGAAACCGGGATATGCAACCGGGCTGCAGCAACCTGAAGAGAAGATATCCCGGGTATCACTTCGCCGGTAAGATACCCGAGTCCGGCAAGCATGGGATCACCGGTGGAAAGGACCACGGCATCCTGGGGGAGTTTTTTAAGATTTTTGAAGTCATCGATCGTCTTTACCACACAACCAAATGAAATATGTGATTGTGCCAGCTCGATTGCACGATGAGATCCAAAGATCGTTGTAGCCCGGGAAATCTCACGGATTGCCTGTTCGGTGAGCATTCCCGGTCCACAACCGACACCAATAATTTTCATGGGCTTTCTCCAATAATCGCACCATTGCGGTTCACAATTATTACCCGGACATTGGGGTATCCTTTTTTAAATACGGCAAGACTTGACAGCATAGCAGGACGAAATGCAGGGGATCCTGCAAATTCCTCGACAGTTATGTGTCCTGTACCATCAAGGATCTGCGGATTTATATACCGGAGGATGAGCCCCGGGAGCCCGAAAAGGATCACATCTCCTTTTGCTGCATCAAGCGCCTCGCCGATCTTTCCGCCAACCAGTACCACCTCACGATCCGGATACAGGAGTCGTGCATACCGGAGCCCGATCCGCCCGGTCGTGAGTACTGCGTTGCACGCGGCTGACACCCGTTCCCGTATCGATTCTTCAAGATGGTCATCCCACGGCTCAACGAGGCCGGTGGTTCCCAGCACGGAGATCCCTCCTTCTACACCTACCCGAAGATTAAGAGTTTTTTTTGCGAGCTTGGTACCTCGCGGGATATGCAGATCCACTCGTGCACCGGAGAGTCCTGTCTGATCAATTGCCTCCTGTATTGAGGTGAGGATGCAATTAAGCGGAGCAGGAGTGATAGCCGGCTCCCCTTTTCTGAACCGTGGCGTATCGCGTGAGAAACGGCCGATACCGGGACCGGGTACAAGCGTTATTCCTTCCGGTAAGGGACTAGCTTTTGCGATAAATTCACACCCGGCAGTTACATCATCCGGATAATCCCCGGCAAATTTTTTACAGGACGCACTTCCGGATAACGCGGATACCGGCACTTCAACTTTGAGTCCGCAGGGTAAATGGATGGGAACCGATGTGACAACCCCGGAAAGGGAAAGAACTGCGGCTTTACAGGCAGCAGCTGCCGTTGTTCCGGTTGTATATCCGCGCCGGAGAACCGTACCCGATGCAGTGAGAACTGCAAACCCCTCCTCTGCCAGGAAGAGCAAACCGGGGGATTTGCACTTCTTTACCCATGTTTCGGGATAATCAAAGCCGGTTATCGGATCTCTCATCCTTTTTTGCCTTCAGTAAATATCGTGATGCACTCGTTCATGGCCGCAACTGCAACCGGAGTTCCGCCCCGTGTTCCTTCAGTAGATATTGAAGGCACGCCAGTTGTGCGGAGCAGTTCTTTGGATTCTGCAGCGTTGACGAATCCTACCGGGGCCCCAATGATAACGGCCGGGCGGATACCATCCTTGATCATTTTACACAGGGACAGGAGTGCGGATGGAGCGTTCCCGATAACAACGATCGATCCGGCGAGTTTTTCCCCAAGCGCGATAAAACCGGCAGAACTCCTGGTGATCCCGCGTTCCTGAGCGATCTCCGCACCGAAATCCAGTGCACAGATCACATCGCTTGAGTGCCCTTTTTTCTGGATACCAACCTGTACCATCCGAATGTCAGTTATAATCGGTGCCCCCTTTTGCAGAGCCGTGAGTGCTGCAGGGACAGGATCATTGCAGAACCGCATAAGATCGGCCATGCCAAAATCACCGACTGCAACAGAACATCGCTGCTTTATACGGTCTTTGTTATCAGCATTGCCGACCATTGTGCGAGCGATCATACGCGATTTTTTCGAGATCTCGTAGGCTTCTTTTGTCTCAGCACCGGGATCAATATACGTATTTATGCTGGTATCCCCGTGGCGTAATAATTCCTTTGACATCATCACCCCTCCTCCATATCCTGCTCTCCTTTCCACCGATAATTACGGTTGTATGCATGTCCACAGTATCTTGTATTTTTTCCGCACCGGCAATCGTCGTTATGATCACTTCTTCATCATCGCGTAACGCGTTCCGGACAACTGCTAACGGTGTTTCCGGACCAAGATACTTCCGGGCATGTTCTATGGCAAGTAAAAAGTTATGCGGTCTTCCCTGGCTCTTCGGGTTGTAGAGCACTACCGGGATTCCAACCGAAAAGACTGCGTCAAGCCGCTTTTCTATCACTTCGAGCGGGGTCAAAAGATCCGATAAACTGATTACTGCAAAATCACCGGACAACGGAGAACCGACTCTTGATGCTGCGGCATTTGCGGCAGTGACTCCCGGAATCACTTCAACATCGATATCAGCACCGGAATGCTCGAGTACTTCAAGAACTATGCCTGCCATGCCGTAGACCCCGGCATCGCCTCCCGAAACGATGGCAACTGCATGGGACTTAGCAAGATCGATGGCCTGTTGTGCCCGCTCAACCTCTTTTCCCATTGAGCTCCGGATCACGGTTTTTCCTGTTAGCAGCGGTTCGAGAGGATCAAGGTACGAAGCATTGCCAATCACATAATCGGCAACGGCAATTACTTTTAGTGCCCGGGGAGTCATGTATTCCCTGCGTCCGGGTCCAATTCCGACTATGGCAAGACTGCCTCTTTCTATCTTAGTGTGCGACGGCAACCGTCACCCTCCCGTAAACTTTTTTTCCCATAACGAGTTGTTTTTTCTTTGCAACGGCGAGGGCACATGGTTCGGCAACACCCATCAGGCCGATTTTTGTTGCGCGGGACAAAGAAATCCCTGTCTGTGCGTTAATTGTTTCATCGTCAAGGAATATTAAATTGCCAGAGAGGGCAGAGATGGCTTCAGAGAGTCCTGTTTCACCGCTCTTTTTCTGCGTGGTGGCATAGACCAGAACATCGTGTTCTGCTACTCCTGTGTCTGCCAGTGCATTCCTGATGGCATCCAGCACTTCCTGCATCTTCACTCCTTTACGGCACCCGATCCCAACAGTAAACTCGCCTTTCTTTACAAGGATTGAAACATCGGGACCTGCGATGACGATACCGGGACCCTTTACGGCAAAGACCGGTACATCGATATCAAGCATGGCGGCATTCACCTGCCGGGTTGATTCCCGGTTAACAACCTCACACCCGCTCCGCGCTCCAACAGCCTCCACCGAATCCCTGCCGGTTGCTTCTGTTGCAGTCGTGATTACCGGCCGGATACCCAGTGCTGACAACTCTTTTGCAAGCTCATTTGCCCCGTGATGACCTCCGATAAGCGGAATGGCATACGCAAGGTCAGGACTCACGACAACCACAGCCGGGTCATTCCATTTATCCTTGAGAAGCGGAGCAATGCTGCGCACGACAATTCCCATCGACATGATGGCAACGATCCGGTGTGTGTGGGGAAATATCTCAGAAAAAATGTCAGGTGAATATTCCCGGATGTCAGCACCGAGGAAATGCGCGACACGTTCTGCTTCGCCCAACAACCGGAAAAGTGCGATGACTACGGTATCGGTCATGTATAGAGATACGACCTCGTGTAACCCTTCTTTTCAGGTCGCACTACGCCGCCCACGATTAAAAGTGCCGTATGTTCGATCCCTTCTTTTTTTGCTTTTTTTGCAATATCTGCAACTGTTCCCCGTACAATTTTCTGATCAGGCCATGAGGCATGGTAAACAACCGCTGCCGGTGTGTCCTGTGGGTATGCAAGTTTTTTAGTGATCACTTCGAGTTTTTCTGTACCGAGAAAGATGACCATCGTCGTTCCGAGAGCGGAGAGTTCTTCGATCTGATCGTGAGCCAGTGTTTTTCCCGCAGGCCGCGTGACAATCAGGGATTCAGACACACCACGAAGCGTGAGCTGGGTGCCAAGCGCAGCCGCAGCGGCAAAAAGCGATGAGACCCCGGGGATGATCTCAACTGAAACCCCCCGTTTTTCCAGTTCTTCAATCTGTTCGACGATTGCTCCATAGAGTGACGGGTCACCGGAATGAAGACGGACTACGGTTTTTCCTGATTTGGCCGGGATCTCCATTGCTGCGACCAGATCTTCGAGCTGCATGCCCCAGCTGTCCAGCCTTGTTGCGGCTCCCGACTGGGCAACAAGCTCAGGGTTGACAAGTGATCCGGCATAAATGAGAACATCTGCACTTCTCAGAAGGGAAAGTCCCTTCACGGTAATCAGTTCAGGGTTTCCCGGACCTGCCCCGACGAACCAGACCTTTGCCTGCATGATCAGCGCCTCGCATACATGACACTTAAGTAATCGCTTTTTTCCGGGAGATCTCCGGTGTGGTAAATTTTCATATCCGGAAAGAACATTCGCTCGACCAGCACAAATTCACAGTAACCTTCCTTTCGCAGTTCGGCAGCCGTTTTTTTCGGGTGCCGCACCTTGAGAAGAATCCTTGAATCGGGAACCTGCCCGTCAGATACCATAAATCCGCCATGAAGCGAGATCCCTGCAGCGGCCGCGAATGCTGTGATCGAACTGATCCCTGGTTCTGTACGGTATTGTATGGTGGGATACTTCTCAGCAAGAATACTGCATAATCGTGAGAATGTTGAGAAAAAATTCGGATCGCCAAGAATACCAAAAACTGCAAGACCCTCCTGTGCTGCAGGTGCAATCTTCTCTGCATTCTCTTCGAGGCATTTATGGATCTGCACTTCGTCATCAGTCATCGGAAAATCGAGCACAACTGCTTCGCGATACGGGGCAACGAGGTCCTGTGCGATTCTTCCCGGTACAAATACAACATCAGCTTCTTTGAGCAGGCGTACAGCCCGCAGAGTAAGCAGTTCGGGATTTCCCGGCCCCAGCCCCAGACCGATCAGCATGCTGTCCCCTTCCCCACGATTACGTACACCGGGTCGATCGGTTTGAACATGAGGCTTCCTGCAATCTCATGCGATCGGGCAACCTGCACCTGGACAACTTCATAGAAAATACCAAGCTGCTTCATGGTTGCAACTGCTTCTTCGAGCGTGCTGAGGAGAACTGCATTTATGACAATCGTTCTTGTAACTTTTTTTGCAAGGACCGGAAGGATCAGATTGAGATGTTGTGTGCCGCCAACGAATGCACAGTCAAAGATCCGGTCAGATGTGAGATAATCGACTGCATCGGTACATAAAAATTCTATGTTATGGATATCGGATTTTTGTGCAGATGCCTGTGCAGTCATTATCGCCTCAGGTCTTTTATCGAGTGATATAATTTTTTTTGCCTGGTGCGCAGCAGCGATCGAGACTTTTCCCGTTCCGCAGCCAATCTCAAGAACCGTATCTGTGCTGCGGAGTCCCAGCTTGAACAGGGAGACTGCCATAATCTCATCCTGAGTCGGACCGCCGGCAAGTTTTGTCCCGGTCATCTACTCAATTTTTGTTGTGTTAATGTATTAATCCTTGTTTTACTGGCGGAAAACATGAGGGGAGATAACAAATACAGTGAAAAAATTTATACAATACATTTCTTCTTTTCCGTTGATGTTCTTATTCGGGCATGGTATGAATTACGAGATTATTGGGGATAACCTGCAGATGGTAAAAATTGACCTTGCCATGGGTGAAGGGATCTATGCTGAAGCAGGTTCGATGGTGAACATGAGCGGTTCATCTGCGATGGAAAGCCAGCTTAAAGGGGGGATCGTATCCGGTTTGAAACGGGCTGTTGCAGGAGAGAGTCTTTTTCTCACCCGGTTTACCCCGGGGAATATTCCCGGTTTTGTATCATTTGCCGGGATGATGCCGGGTAAGATTTTTCCGGTGTCCCTTGAAATGGGTAAGGAGTTCATCGCACAGAAGAATGCATTTCTCTGCTGCGAGGAACACGTTGAGTTGGATATTGCCCTGACAGAAAAATTCCGTGCCGGGTTGTTCGGAGGGCAGGGTTTCATACTCCAGTGGATGAGCGGGCAGGGCACGGTCTTTTTACCCTGTTGCGGTGATATCATTGAAATGACCTTAAAACCCGAAGAAGTCATCAAGGTGCGGACGGGACTTGTGGTTGGTTTTGAAAACACGGTCAACTATAATATCGCGCTTGCAGGAGGAGTTACAACAGCTCTCTTTGGTGGCGAAGGTCTCGTTGTCACAACATTGACCGGACCGGGAAAGATCGTTCTCCAGTCCATGGACATCGCCAGGATCGCTTCGGTACTGATCCCGTTCCTGCCTATACCCGTGAAGGCTGAGGGTACATCCGGATAATTTTTTTGTGGGAAACGGGTGCCTCGTACAATTCCTTCCTATTCCTCATCAGGCGCCCCACTCATATCTTCCAATGGCTCCGGCTCTCCTTCAGCCATCTCTTCTTCCGTGCACCAGCACTCGATCGACCGATCGACACCAATGTATTCCTGGTGATACTCTTCCAGTGCGGAACCGGGCGACATGATGACCGTACTGGTCAGTTTTCCCAGGCTGAACCCATAGAGCCGCCGGAACGGCCAGTCGGGTCCAAGAACTGCCGTTCGCTCATAATACACGTCCTGTGCCAGTGCATGAGTGCAGAATATACCCGGTGAAACTTCAAAGAGCACGTGCCTGACATAGCGCCGGATATACCAGCGCAGCTCTGACACAAGTGACAGGGCACTTGCAAGCGACGCACAGGAAAGTGAGATCCCACAGGGTTTTTTCTTTGGATGATAAAACCGCAGCACCATACGGCTGGTCTCGGATAAAAAAAGGGTATGGTGGAGATCCACTCCTTCCCGCTGAATTAAAAGGATATTCATCCGGGTCTCCAGTAAATCGGGGGTGATTCGCAAGGATACCCTGATCAGGTATACATGCGGTTATCGGTCACAATTTCGTTTTTCACTTTGTGGACTGCATCGGTAAAGTCTATCATCTCAACTGATGACGCTTCCCTTCTCACAGCCATCATGCCAGCTTCACGACAGATAGCTTCCAGTTCGGCTCCGGTGGCATTGTCGGTCATTCCTACAATCTCCTCCAGATCGATGCTGGTAAGGTGCATCCTGCGCGAGTGGATCTTCAGGATCTGAAGCCGTGCCTCCTTATCCGGCAGGGGGATCTCGATTACCCGGTCAAACCGACCGGGCCGCAGAAGTGCCGGATCGAGCATATCCGGTCGGTTGGTGGCTGCCATGATGCGTACATCTCCCCGGTTGTCAAACCCGTCCATTTCTGCAAGGAGCTGCATCAGAGTGCGCTGCACTTCGGCGCTTCCTGATGTACCATCATTGGTCCGCGTACTTCCCACTGCATCGATCTCATCAATGAAGATAATTGCAGGTGCACGTTCCCGGGCCAGCATGAACAGTTCGCGGACAAGTCCCGCACCTTCGCCGATAAACTTGTGAACCAGTTCACTGCCTGACATGCGAATGAACGTGGCTTTTGCTTCGTGTGCTACTGCCTTTGCAATCAGGGTTTTACCGGTACCCGGCGCCCCGTAAAGCAGGATACCTTTTGGCGGCTCCACGCCAATGCGCTTGAAAATTTCAGGTTTTGTCAGCGGGTACTCCACCGATTCGCGCACCTCTTTAATCACTTCAGTAAGACCGCCGATTTGTGCGTAGCTGATATCCGGTGACACCTCAAGTTCCATGATGCGGATACGTGAATCGTAGATGTTGCCAATTATTTTTACAATCGAGAGCGCGTTATTGACAGCAACTTTTGCCCCGGGTTTTAAGAGCGGGCGGAGTTCTTCTGATGCTGTGGTGAGATATTCCTGGTTGTTTCCCTGCTGCCGGAGATAAATCTCACCGTTATCCAGTATATCAACGATAACGGCGACAAACAAGGGCATGCGCTTGAGCTGGTTGTTCTCCCGCTTGAGCTGGGCATTTTCCTTTACGAGTTCCTCAACTTTCACCTTCATCTCGAGCAGACTTGCTTCAAGCTCATTGAGCTGGATCTGGTATTTGAGTTCAATTGAAGGTGCAGTGTTATTGACGGAAGTCTCATCCATATCAATCTTATATCTGTAATCTTCAAACATTTATTAGGTGTGATATTGCTAATCAGGGGAAGAGGAATTTCAAGGGGCACGGGAAGTGGTCCGCTGCTCGTCAGTCCGGCACCGGTATCGTTTCTTTCGGGCGTCGATCCGGCATCGGGGATCATTGTTGAGAAAGGCCACCCGCTCCAGGGTGAATGTATTGCAGGTAAAGTCTTTGCATTCCCTTACGGTAAGGGTTCTACTGTGGGCTCGTATGTGCTCTATGCGTTAAGCCGGAACGGGCATGCACCGGCAGCAATCATCAATACTGAAGCAGAACCGATTATCGCGACCGGGGCAATCATTGGCGAGATACCGATGATAGACCGGATTGTGGTTCCGATGAACCGGTTGCGAAATGGAGTAACGGTTTTGGTAAACGGGGATACCGGTGAGATGACATACGATGGTGATTTTTTATAAAATTCCAACAAAGCAGGCACTTGGATAAATCGGGATCGTGTTTACCGGGCATCCATGCCGATTGGCCGCGCCCCTTTCTATGATTATTATAACAATCCCGTCATTTCTTAAAAGATCAGTTTTATAATAAAACAGATTATGCCCCGGATCTCATGCACAGAGGATGAAAAAATTAAAGAGTATTTTCATTGAAAATTTTCATTGTAATACAGAGTGTGGCTATCTGCCTCTTTTATCCTTAATACAATCTCTTATACGGAATACCGTCTTATAGTTACGAGAATATCTGGGGATTTTGACCCAGACCATTTCAGGGGAACGATCAGGAAAATGGGATCACAATGGGGATATGATCGGACACATCTGCGGGCAAAACATGAGGGATACCGCTCCCGGGCAGCATACAAACTTCTTGAGATCCAGCATAAATTTGCGATCATCCGTCCTGATGATAATATTGTTGACCTCGGGGCAGCTCCCGGAAGCTGGTTGCAGGTGGAGCGCACGCTCACGCAGGCAAAAGTTGTTGGCATTGACCTCAATCCTATCGCTGCACTTGATGGCGTAGAGACCATTGAAGGAGATCTCAACGATCCCGAAATACAGAAAAAAGTAGTGACCATGCTCGGCGTTGTTAATGTTGTCGTCTGTGATGCATCACCTAAGCTCTCCGGGCATAAGAGCTATGACCAGGCACGCATCATTGAACTGAATGAACAGGCGCTTGCGTTTGCCTGCAAAGTGTCAAAACAGGGGGGCAATTTTGTGGTAAAATCATTCCAGGGAACGGATTTTCCCGAACTCTATGCCATGACCAAACAACATTATTACTCGGTAAAAACCTGTATCACGAGGTCGACCCGCAAAGGGAGTACCGAGCTCTACATAGTTGCAAAGAATTTCGTGGGCTGAAAAAATCGTGATACTCAAGGACTCCTATAACCGTCCGGTAAGCAATCTTCGGGTAAGTATTACCCCGAAATGTAACCTTTCCTGTATATACTGCCACAAAGAAGGGGAAAAATCTCCAAAAGACCAGTTGTCGGCAGAAGAGATTGCAGAGATCCTGCGGGTTGCTGCAAAATTTGAGATCCGCAGCGTGAAATTTACCGGCGGTGAACCACTTCTCCGGCCAGATCTTTTGGAAATAGTACAGTCAGTGCCTGCCGGCATGGAGTCCTCGCTTACCACCAACGGAACCCTTCTTGCAGACCTTGCCCCCGGTCTCAAAAGTTCGGGTCTCAGGAGGGTTAATGTCAGCCTCGACAGCCTGAATCCGGAAACCTACAACAAGATCACGGGGACAGACAAGCTTTCTGATGTCCTTGATGGTATCGCTGCGGCACTCGACGTGGGACTCACACCAGTCAAGCTGAACATGGTGGTTCTTGCGGGTGTCAACGATAACGAGGTTGATGACTTCCTCGCATATGTCAGGGGTAACCGGAATCTTGTTCTCCAGCTGATTGAACTGATGCATTTTAACAACTGCAACTACCATGGAGACTTAAACGGGCTGGAAGAGACGCTGGCCTCCCGTTCAAAACAGATCATCACCAGAAGGATGCACCACCGGAAAAAATACTGCCTTGATGGTGCCGAGGTTGAAGTTGTCCGTCCGCTCCATAACACGGAGTTCTGTGCTTTCTGCAATCGCCTCCGGGTAACTTCGGACGGGAAATTCAAACCATGTCTCCTTCGTACGGATAACCATGTTGAGACACGGGGAAAAAAAGGTGCAGAACTTGAAGCATTATTCCAAAAAGCAGTATCGCTGCGCGAGCCATTTTACAAATAAGGGAATAACCAGAATAAAAATGGGTTAAATCTGGCGTGATCATAGAGAGACACACCTTGATTGTTTTTTGATACTGCGGCAATTATTTACAACTCCGGCGCGAACAAAGGTTATATGGAAGAAAATGAGTTCCTGTCGGTTCTTTCCCACCTGTATGAAAAAACCCTGATCCTCCAGGACCCCGGCCAGTTCAACAAAGTCCTGTATTTTTACCTGATCGATTCCCTTGCCCATATCGATTACACTGCAGGAATTTATGCCTTCAATATCCTGTCCCCAAAAAACATCATGAGCGGTGAATACCTGCGCTGGCGGATTGACGAAGAGAAAAAAGGGGACCGTGCAAAATTTTGCGGATTTATCAACTGGCTGAAAGAAACTCATCTGGAAAAGTTTGTCGCTTTACCCTCACTCTGGCAGATGATCTATGATACTGAAGATCCGGCGAGCTACCGGAGTTTTCGGATTGTTCTTGACCCGGACAGCAGAAACCTGATCCCGACTGAGTTCTTCTTTGTAATCATTGACGAATTCTTTGAACCCGAATTCTTAAAGAGCCTGTACGAAGATGCCTCGCTCTCAACCTTGTTCAAAACGTATATAGCCCAGTCATAAAAGAATGGTGTCTCGTTCTATGGATGTCAGCCGGATATGTTCGGAACTCGTTGCGATCAGGAGTGAAAACCCCCCGGGGCGTACTGCAGAAGTCATCGAATATATCAGAACATTTCTTGATAATTTAGGCATAGGATCGGACATCAGGAGCAACGACTCGGGACAATGTAATCTCGTTACCAGAGATACGGGGCACCATCTTCTCTTCTGCGGACATGTGGATGTTGTACCTGCACTGGCTGATGGGTGGAAATACCCCCCCTTTTCCGGAACCCTGCAGGATGGTTGTGTGTGGGGGCGGGGAGCTACAGATATGAAGGGTGGTTGTGCTTCGCTTCTTGCCGCATGTGGTTTGCTGATCAAACAGGGCAAAGAGATACCGGCAACGCTTGCATTTGTCTGTGATGAGGAGACGGGGGGTGAGAACGGGATACGGTACCTTCTTGCAAAAAAGATGCTTAAACCTATGGACTGCCTGATTGCAGAACCTTCACCTGCCCGTCATCCCAGCATCGGGCAAAAAGGGCTCTGCAGGCTCGGGATAAAATTCAAAGGAACTCCTGCACACGGGTCGCTTTACCCCGCAGTTGGTGTGAGTGCCATCATGGAAGCAATGTCACTACTCGAATATGTAAAAGGATTGCATGACCGTGAGTATCCGGTTGATGAACGACTTAAAGAGATCATTGATCGTTCTTCTGAAGTTCTAGAAGGGGAATTCCATATCCATGACGTGGGTGAGGTACTCAAAAAACTGATGTACAACCCCGGGGTCATATGTGGTGGTGAAAAATCCAATGTTGTGGCACAGCACTGTGAGTTTGATCTTGAACTCCGTGTACCATGGGGATGTTCTATTGCCGCGCTTGTTACGGCGATCAAATCTCATGCCCCGCACGGTGATATCATCTCGCAGGAAATCAATGAACCCTCCATTACTGATCCTTCATGTCGGCTTGTTAAGGTTACCTGCAACGAAATTGAACGGGTGCAGGGCGGAAAGGTATTTCCTATTGTCCAGTGGGCGGCAAGTGATGCCCGGCACCTCCGTCTTTGCGGGTTTAACGTAATCGAGTATGGCCCCGGGGAGATCTCAACACTCCACGCCGTGAATGAAAGGGTTACGATCGACAGCCTGAACAAGGCATCGTTCGTTTATCTCGGGATAATGACTGCATATTCCAAAGATAATTCATAAAAAATCAGGTTAAAAAACGGATATTGATTATTTTCTTCTGCGGTTTGCAGCGAGCATGAACCCGCATGCAATGGATACCGCGGCAAGTGCGGTGAGCGGTGAAACCGGGGAATAGGTTGTTTTCGTAGCAACCGGGTTTGAAGTTCCCGTAATTGTTCCAGTTACCGGCACCTGAGTTGTGATCAAGGTTATGGTTTGAGTTGGCAGGGGTGATGGTATTGCGGTTGTAAAAAACGTCCCGGTACGACTGACGGTTACTGTCGGCGTTGCTGTTTCTGAAATTGTTACTCCCTCCTGTTTTCCCATCATGTTGTTCTTGTTCTTCAGGGCATCAGCAAAATCCGGTTGTAAACCCAGTGCCTTGTTAAAGCACTGGAGTGCGTCCTGATATTTTCCCAGTGCGGCATATGCCAGTCCCTTGTTGTTCCAGACTTCGGCATTCTTCACGGATATCCGGGTTGCCTGGTCATAAGCAGAAAGGGCAACCTGGTACCTGCCGAGGGTCATGAGTGCAAGACCTTTCTGATTCCACCCGTCAAGATTTGTCGTGTCCAGCGAGGTACACTTATCATAAAATGTAACCGCAAGGTCAGATTTGTTCAGCATCACATATGCGTATCCCTGGTTACAATAGGAATCCGGATGGATATACCCGATCAAAAAGAGCGCATCATACGCTGTAATGGATTCGGCATACCGCCCGAGTCTGAACAACGCGTATGCCCGTGCATCCAGGGCAACCTGGTCGGATGATTTTATGGCAATTGCCCCGTCTGCAGCTGTGATCGCATCAGAATAATTTCCAAGACCGTTCAATGCAACTGCCTTCCCTGAAAGCGCGGCGCCAAAATTTTTATCAAGCGCAAGTGCGTTATTGAAATAAGTCAGGGCATCGGCATAGTTACCCAGCGTCACGGCATATTGTCCTTTTATGTACCAGTCAAGAGAATCCTCAGCATGTACGGCAGGGATAAGCAGGAAGGCGATAAGAAGAACCAGAAACAGTACCTTTGATTTCATACTATCATGACGAAATTTCCCTTTATCGCAGATGAATCTATTGTTTTTTTAATCTGGAGCCTGAAGCGACCTTTTGCAGGTGGCATTCACCCGTTCCGATCGTAAGAAAGACCGTTAGTGCAAAAAGAGCAGTTAAACAAAATGCATAGAAAAACCCGGTTGTATCGGCAATTATACCGGTGATGAAGGGAAGTGCTGCCATTCCCAGATAGGAAGCGGTAGAGAACAATCCCATGGCCACTCCCTGGTGATCCCTCACCTGTGCAAGAAATGTCATCTGGGCGATCATTATGACACCTGCACATATACCGAGCATCACAAAGCCCAGTGGTGAGTAATATGAAACCAATACAGCGATTAGCATTAAGAATGCGGACCAGCGGATCGCAGGAACCGGAGGTAGAGAGAGCCGGGATGCAACCAGGACGCCTGCAATGGTTGCAATACTCATAAGGGAAATCCAGTTCCCGACACTATCAGGCGAATAACCGGAATATTTTGGATACAGTGATGTAACGACACCGGTGATACCAATAAGTATCACTGATGAGTACCACAACCACCGGAATTCCTGCAGGAGATAAAGAATTGTTTTAAGATTTCCTTGTCGGCTAACAGTGCTCGTTTCATGGATAAAAAAACCTGCAACTGCGGGAATCAGGGAGAGTCCCGCAAATATCATTATGCCGGCTGCCGGGTTTTGAAGGGGTGTTGCCAGCCACCCGGCAATAAGGAGCCCGATCACCAGCCCGGCATTGAGCAATGCCATAAAGTAGCCGCTCATTTTTTCATGGTCAGGGAGTGCATTGACATAGGACATCGCCGCGGCTACAAAGAACCCCGCTCCCACACCTTCTATGATGCGGGTAACAATTACCAGAGCAGGTGATACCAGAACGGACAGGAGAAGTCCGCTGGCAATGGTAATAGCAAGACCAATACGGATGACAGGGACACGTCCGTACCTGTCTGACAGGATACCTGCGGGAAGTGTGCTTACAAACGCGCCGAGGAAATAAGCAGAGTAGATGGCGCCCTGAATTGCAGAACTCCCGGCATAGGTAGGGAGCACTGGAACGATGGCATTTGAAAGCGCCATTACGACAAAAATACCAAAAAAGAGGGAGAGGCGTGTCCTCATTTTTTACCCTTCAGACCATGCGATATGTCTCAAGGTTCATAGGCGAGTGAGTCTCGATATGGTAGCGCTTATATATGGAACTTGCAAGATCGATCGTATTGTTCTCGTCTCCATGAACACAGAAAACCTTTTCCGGACGCGGCTGGACCTGCCCTATGTAGTTCATCAGCTGCCGCCGGTCTGAATGACCTGAGAAACCGTCGATTGTCACAATCTCGAGGTTAATGGTGATAGTACCTTTGCGTCCCATCGGCACCTCGCGCCAGCCTTTCTGGATACGTCGTCCATATGTGCCATCCGCCTGGTACACGACAAATACCAGTGCATTCTTTTCATCCTGTGCAAGGTTCAGGAGATATTCCATAACCGGTCCACCATTCAACATACCACTGGTTGAAATGATCACACAGGGATCACCAGCCATCACTTTCTCACGCAGCTCCTGGCTGTCCACCTGCTGGAAACACTCGGCAAGGAATGGGTTCATACCTTCACGGAAGATCAGGTTACGGAGTTCCGTGTTCAGGTATTCGGGATACGTGGTATGGATTGCCGTGGCCTCACGGATCATTCCATCAAGGTAGATCTTAACTTTCGGGATTTTATCAAGACGCATGCCTTCTTCCAGGGCAAGCATCACTTCCTGGGAACGCCCGACAGAGAATGCCGGGATGATGACCTTGCCACCCCTGGAGAGTACGGTATTGATGGTTTCGTAGAGTTTTGCCTCTGCATCGGAACGGGCCGGCTGGAAATCCCCGGAACCCCCGTACGTGCTCTCCATGACGAGCGCTTCGAGGCGAGGGAACTGGTTGATCGCCGGGTTGAAAAGACGGCTCTTGCTATAGTTGAAATCACCGGTGAAAGCAATGTTATATGTGCCGTCCCCTACATGGAAGTGGGCAATCGCTGAACCCAGGATGTGTCCGGCATTATGGAAGGTGAGCTTGATATCGGGTGCAATATCAGTCACGCTGCCGGAGTTCAGGGTGATGGAATGCCGGATATAGGTTTTGACCTCGTTTGAGGAATACGGGACTTTCCGGTCTTCCTTGTGGATTACATCCAGGTAATCGAGCTGGAGCATTGCCGAGAGATCCCGGGTGGGGGGTGTTGAGTAGACCGGGCCTTCGTAGCCATACTTGTAGAGGAGGGGTATGAGTGCGCAGTGATCGAGGTGAGCATGAGTGAGCACGACTGCATCGAGCTGGGCAAGCGGGTGAATTTCGGGGACATAGAGATAGGGAGTGCTGCCTGAGTTGTCCGGCTTTTCCCCGCAGTCGATCAACACCCGGCTGTTTGGGGT
>JAPKXT010000046.1 GCA_026394695.1 Methanoregula sp. | reverse complement strand
AGCGATTGTTCACAAAGACCGGTGCCATGCAAAAAAGTGTGGCACTGAATGTATACTCTACTGCCCCAGGGTCAGGACCGGGGATGAAACCGTTGTCATCGGTGAAGAGGGCAAAGCCCTGATATCAGAAGAGCTCTGTGTCGGGTGCGGTATCTGCATCAAGAAGTGTCCCTTCGATGCGATTGATATTGTAAGCCTGCCAGAAGAACTCGAGCACCCCACGCACCGGTATGGCAGGAACGGGTTTGCCCTGTATGGCCTTCCCATACCGGTCGATGGAAAAGTAACCGGGATCTTAGGAGCAAACGGAATCGGTAAAAGCACTGCAATCAAGATTCTTGCCGGGCAGATTCGCCCCAATCTCGGGAACTTTGAGCTCGAAGTTTCCTGGGAAGAGATCTTCAAACGGTATGCCGGTACCGAGCTCTTCGATTATCTCCAGACCGTTTCAAAAAAGAGCATCAAGATTGCATCAAAACCGCAATATATCGATTATATCCCGAACGTTTTTTCCGGTACGGTCAGGGCATTGTTAAAGACCACCGATGAGCGTAACAAGCTTGCAGAGATCCTGCCCGTACTGAAGCTCGATGCGATTCTCGATCACGACATCAGCACGTTGAGTGGCGGGGAACTGCAGAGGGTTGCAATCGCTGCCTGCCTTGCCCGGGATGCAGATCTCTATTTCCTTGACGAAATAACCCCCTTTTTGGATATTTACCAGAGGATTGCTGCAGCTAAACTGATCCGGGACCTTGCAACGCGGCGCCCCGTGATGATCGTTGAACACGATCTTGCGATTCTTGACATGCTTGCAGATACGGTGCATGTGGGGTACGGAAAACCAGCGGTCTTTGGTATCATCACCCGTCCTAAGGGGGTCCGTGTCGGGATCAACCAGTACCTTGAAGGTTTCCTTGTAGAAGAGAACGTCCGCTTCCGGGATTCGCAGGTAGTTTTTGAGAAACGGGCTCACGACCAGGGTTCAGATCGTGAAGATGTGTTTTTGATACCGGAAATGACCAAAGACTATGAAACATTCAGCCTGACCGTGAACGGTGGAACCATCAAGGGTGGGGAGGTGCTGGGGGTCGTTGGTGCAAACGGTATCGGTAAGAGCACCTTTGCAAAACTGCTTGCGGGCGTTGAAGCGCCTACGACCGGAAAAATTGAAACAACCCTCCGGATTTCGTATAAACCCCAATATATCAAGGCAGATACATCCGATACCGTTGAAATGTACCTGCGCCAGCGCACGACAAAGTTTGATTCTTCCCTCTACCAGCATGAGATAATTGAATCGCTCTCTTTAGAGGTAATCCTTCAGTCGCCCGTTGATTCATTAAGTGGCGGAGAACTCCAGCGCGTGGCAATCGCAGGGTGCCTTTCCCGCGATGCAGATCTCTATATCCTTGACGAACCCAGCGCCCACCTGGACGTCGAACAGCGGGTCAAGGTTACGAGCATGATCAAACACCATGCTGAGGGCAAAAAAGTCGGTATCATGGTGATCGATCATGATATTTACTTAATCGATATGATCAGCGAAAGAATCCTTGTCTTTGAAGGTGAACCCGGCCTGCGGGGAACTGCTGCCGGACCGTTTAAGATGCGTGAAGGAATGAACCGGTTCCTCCAGGCACTTGACGTTACCTTCCGCCGTGACCAGAGCGGAAGACCAAGGATCAACAAACCCGAATCGTTCCTTGACCGGGAACAAAAGGGACGCGGCGAATTTTATTACTACACCGCGGATGAATAAGGAAATTTTCGGGTCATACCTTTTAATATTTTAACATGCCATTTTTTCCTGTATGCAGGGAGAGAAGCTTTCAGATGCAATCGCATATAAAAAGCTTAATCTCCTGAAAAAGGATTTTTTTGGCTATATCGAACGAAATTCTGCCAAAGTTGATGCAAATCTCCCGGTCTTTTTTGGCCACGTGATATCCACCCTCGAAAATTCGTTCCCCACAATATCGGATCAAACCTATGATGAGTTTATCGACAGTGTAACGTTTAAATTGCTGGATACCAGCACCAATATCAGGGATTTTGAGTATATAAAAAAAGTTATTCTCAATGTGCTTCGCTTAAAAAGAAGGAAGAATGCAGATATCGGGATCAATATCGTTGTCGGTCTGAAACTGCTAAAATCCGGTGACTTTGCCCACGCCCTCGATTTTTTAAAAAAATACAGCAACCTGGACGCAAAGATCGGTACAGCTGTAGCATATTGCTATTATGTGCTATCCCTTCAGGAATTTTTCAGGGAGGATAATAGGGAAGAGGCAAAAAGAAACCAGCGGCCCGGCGGTGAGATGGAACTTCTTTCCCGTGAGACAATGCTGAGCCTTGCCCGCGAAAATCCTCCGGTAAACAGCCTGAAACAGCTGGATATTGATGACCCGGCATATCTTGAAAAGATTTTCTGGCAGATGGTATTTTTGGGGTTCGAATGGTTCCCCAGCGAGAGATGGTTCATTGAAATCGGACTGAAAAATGCAATACATTCGCATAATACCGAAATGAGGATGAGGTTACTGGATATCAGCGCCGTGCGTTTCGAAACTGATTTTGGCTTTCAAAAAGAGATGTATTTCTTCAAACTGGAAAGCCGGGATGCGGCCGGTGCTGCGGGTGTTGTGAGTCAATTGATCCGGCAATATCCCGATGATCCGGAACCGGTCTATTTCGGTTTGAAACTTTCACTGCTCACAACAAAGAAGACCTCATACCAGGCTTTTAAAAAGCTGGCAAAGGCAAAGGGTATGCCGGATTCCATTATCGAACTTTGTGACATAGCCTTTGATCTCATGGAAAAGGATAATTCGTCGGCAATGAACAGGATAGCGGAATTTGAGAGGCAATGTCCGCATGCCCTGTATTATGGAATAGCGATCAGGTACATTGCTGCAGATTTCTTTTCTGACAACGAAACCCGGGTAAAACGGGCAAAAAAAGCACTCATCGATTCTATTGACCACTTTTGCACTGAAGAGATAAAAAAGAAAAAAATGTAGGCTTCTGGCTGTTTTTACCGCGAACGCATGCGAGCAGGGATGGTAATCATTACCGGTGATGCAGGGGATAACGACAATCCGTTCGCTTGCAGGCTGGATTTTCCCCCGAACTTTTTCATACGTCGTTGCGGTATGATCCCTACTTTTTCATGGTTTTATTGCCAGCCATTTACAAATTTTCAGGTTTGTTTCATCCTCGTGGTGGGCGGGACCGCTTTTTTTCAGAATTCCGGCCTTCTTTCATCCTTTCAAGGGTTTCTTTTAATTCTTTCTCAATTTCTGTTGCCGGGGCTTTGAAATCTTTTAAATCTCTCAACAGGCTGGTATTTTTTTCTTTTACCACATGCCTGACATCCGAAGCAAGTGAACTTATCAGGTCGGCATCGGCACCGGATCCTCCTCCTGCAAATGAAGAGATGTCAGATGTGGTAGAGATTTCATCCTCAGGCAATTCTGCTCCTTTTGGAGCATCAGATGTGATCCAGTCTGCTTTTATCGTCTTAATCGGGCTATTTGCCTGCGAGGGAGACCTGCCCTCAGCGGATGGTGTCTCTCCCTTCGTGTCGACATCAGGACCAAGGTCATCAGGATTTTCCTTGACCAGGTCTCCAAAGTCCTGGTCAATGGATTCTCCGCCAAGAAGACCCCTGAATTCTTCAAGACTTCCCTCATTTTCTTTGAGGAGGTCGTCTGCTTCTGCCGTGATATTCAGCGAGGGCGTCGGTATCCCGGGCTCATCAGTTGTCAGGACGGACTCTTGTGTCGGGGTAACCGGGGTTCTTACCTGACCAGACGACGGTGACCTGGGGGTTTCAAGGTCGTCTAACCCGTCAAGAAGGCTTATATCAAATTCATCATCGGAAAGCGACAGGAAAGGATCCTGGTCTTCTTTCCCTTCCTCAAGCCCTGGTCCACTTCCCCTGCCGGGGGAGGAGATTTTTGAATCTGCAACATTACCGGCACGTGCAAGTGCAGAACTTTTTACCTTCTCACTGACCGCTTTATCGAGCAACTCGTCAATGTGCTCTACTTTTTTTGCCTGTTTGCTGCGCTCATTGAGAACTGATCGCAATGAACCCAGTGAGGTGAAAAATGAACGGATCTGGGACCCGGCACCGGGTTTTTTTGGGACACTTTTTGGTATCTGCTTCTTTTTTGGAGAGAGTACAGGTTTGTTATCCGGTGGTGCTGGCTTTTTTTCGAAAAATTTCATCTCGTCCAGTCTTTGTATGAAGGAAATTTTTTTGATGTTTTTTAAATTTTTCGTAGTGAAAAACGACCTGATATCAGCAACGGTTATCGCCCCAAAAAGGAGGAGAATAACAAAACCTGCTGCGACGATCAGGGGGACTATGAGAATGAGGGGCACATCCAGAAGGATCATCACTGAGCCGGTGATCACAATCACGGTAAAGAGGATAATCCTGCGCAAATTTTCTTTCATATAAGATGCAATCCTAATGCTCCCGCAGTTGTTTTTCCCATTGTCGTGAGGCCCTCAGGGCTGAAGAATATGTTAACACCAATCGGTGCGATCAGTAGTATGAGTCCTGTCAGTGTACAGAATAGAGCTGCGTAGAAATAAAACATATACCGATCCCCTCCCCCGACAATTCGTGCAGCGATAATATTAGAAATGGTGATGATGGCAAGGGTAATTACCACAAAGTTGCCCATCTCCTTTTCGGGGAAATTCGTGAACATCGACATCCCTCCCAGGGCACTGCCCGCAGAAACTCCACCGGCGCCGGCCGCTCCTCCTGAGGCGGAAGTCGTTGCCTCAAATTTTGCCATCATTGCCGAAACCGAGCCGGTCAGGGTTAACATTATGCGGAATAGAACAACAAAAATACCCACCATTGCCACGTGCATGGGTACGAGGAGCACGATAAAACTGCGGGCATGCATATCTTTTTTCTCCCGCAGGAGCGTCTGTTCGAGTACCGAAGATCCCACTACCGTACCGATCGGTTCTGGCGGACCCCCCATAATAACGGTGTCAAGGTAGATGTTGAGATATTTGTAAATGAGGTTGCTCCCCGATTCACCGATGAATTTATCCCAGATCTGTTTGTTATCAAGGCCAAGGTTCATCTGGGAATAGACTGAATTCACCAGAGGTTCGAGGGCGGTGAGAGACTTTTTATCAATAGTAGCAAGAGCATGTACGGCTGTGGTGCCCTGGCCCCCCATGATCGCTCCCAGACTCCTTATGAAGGTGGAAAAATCGTTGTCACGAAGGGTGATATTACTGTCATCAATAAACCCGATGATGCCAAGGGGCGCCATGAGGATTCCCGCCAGCATAAAGATCAGACCGGCATTAATCCCGATCAGTGCCATTACGATAATCGCACCCAGGGTTAAGGGTACAATGATCCTCTCCATGGCATGAATTGTCTGCTGTTCCTTAGAAGTTCTCTCCGTGAGACCATGGGATTTCGGGTCATCCGGCACGGATGTGTACATGAGCAGATTGCCAAAGACACAGATCGTGAGAATAATTGCGTAGGCCATGTTAAGGGTAGAATCCAGGCCTTGCGGGGAATAGATGGCAATGGAGATCATAATGGTAACTGCGATAACCGTCCCTGAAAGGAGCATGGCAATATATGCATCTCCCCATTTTTTGAGCATCTCGAGTCCCTGCTCGACCTGGCTGCGGTACACGCTTCT
>JAPKXT010000011.1 GCA_026394695.1 Methanoregula sp. | reverse complement strand
GGCAATTGCGCTTGCACCGGATAACACTACTGCCTGGTACCGGAAGGGCAAGACCTACATCGAACTCGGGAATCCTGCTGAAGCGATCACCTGTTTTGAAAAGGTGCTCGCTTACGATCAGTCATGTGCTTCAGCATGGTTACGGAAAGGTAGTACGCTGCTTTCTCTCAACCAGTATGAGCCGGCTTTGGAGGCCCTAAACGCCTATTATGACAAAGGTGTGGCCCTCACAAAACTGGGTAAGGATACAGAAGCTGTCAATACTTTTGAACAGGCTACGACACTCGACCCGAAGTTTGTCAATGCATTCTTTGACAAAGGACTCGCACTCAGCCGTCTTTCGAAGGATCTGGATGCAATCGCTGCATTCGACCGGGCACTCGCTGTTGACTCATCGTATACTCCTGCATATTACCACAAAGGACTCTCCCTCAAAAATCTCAACCGCTTTGAAGAAGCCCGCCTGGCATTCGATACAGCTCTCGACCTCGACACGGGACGTTACGAACTCTGGTTTAACCAGGGCCTTGTATTATCCTGTCTTAAACGATTTGAAGAAGCAAAAACTGCATTCGACCGGGCGATCGCACTCGACAAGAATTCCTATGCAGCACATTTTAATAAAGGATTAACGCTCTCAAACCTGAAACAGTATGACGAGGCCATCACTGCATTCTCTCAGGCAATTGCCCTGGATGATACAAACCGAAGCGGGCATTTTGAACAGGGACTTGCCTATGTGATGCTCGGAAGGAATGAAGAGGCAGAATCATCGTTCTCCCGCTCTCTCACCCTTGATCCTGACTTTGCCGAGGGTTACTTTAACAAAGGACTGGCCCTTGAAAATCTCGGGCGGTATGACGAAGCGATCGTATCATTTGACGAAACATTATCCCGGGTACCCGATCTTTCATCAGCATGGCTCCATAAAGGCATTGCATCTGAAAAACTGGGTAAAGACAAAGAAGCAGTAGAAGCGTTTGAGAGAGCACGACAGAACGATCCGCATAATATCTCATTGCTCTTTTCTGAAGGGTGTGCACTCTTCCGGCTCGCACAGTATGAAAGAGCAATTGATATTTTTGACAGTGCACTCAGAGAAGAAGCTGACAACGGGAATGTCCTGTACGAGAAGGGGCGGGCCCTTGAAAACCTGGGCAGAGAGAACGAGGCACAGGAGACTTTCGGACATGCAGCCTCGTTACTTCCCGGGCGGTACGAACCCCCCTACTTACAGGGATTATGCTTAGTCAGGCTCGGCCGGTATGAAGAGGCGGAACAGGCTTTTGATACAGCACTTACCCTCAACACAACAGATCCCGATATCTGGTACGAGAAAGGGCTGGTGCTTGCACACCTTGATCATCCCGATGAAGCTATCACTGCCTTTGACACCAGTATTACCAGCCGCCCTGAATATGCCGATGCGTTTTTAGAGCGGGGGAGGGCGTTTGCCACTCTTGAGAAATTTAATGATGCGATCATTTCCTTTGACAGGGTACTTGATCTTTTACCGGAAGATCCCCGTGCCCTGCACGAAAAAGGTATTGCCCTGTACCGTATCGGTAAATTTGAAGATTCAATTGTGACACTACAAAAGGCGCTTGCCATTGAACCGGATAACGCGGATGCTCTCTACTATTATGCAGCATCTTTTGCAGCGACCGGCAGATATGGTGCTGCAGCAGAAGCATTTGGACATCTGCTGGTCCTGACACCTGAAAATACGCAGGCGTGGTTTGAGCAGGGAGTAGTCTATGCAAAACTCAACCGGCACAAGGACGCAATATCGGCATTCGATAACGCCCTCTTGCTAAAACCGGATTATTTTGAGGCCTGCTTTAACAAAGCACGATCGCTCGACTGCCTTGAACAGACAACCGATGCCATTGCCATGTATAATCAGGCACTTGATCTTGACCCGGTACATGCTCCAGCCCTTCACTATAAAGGTGTTGCACTTGCACGGCTCGGCAGGTTCGAAGAAGCGGTAAAAGCATTTGACCAGGCACTCGAGATCGATCTCTCCTTTGCCGAGGCATGGTGTGACAAGGGAAAGGCTCATGCATCTCTGGGCATGTACCGGGAAGCGGTGCGAGGCTTTGATAAAGCCCTCAATATCGAGAAGAATTATGCGGAAGTCTATTTCCATAAAGGACTTGCACTGGCAAACCTGGGACGACATGAAGACGCCATCATTGCATTTAATAAAAATATTGATCTGGATGCCGGAAATGTGCTCGCATTCTATCACAAGGGTTTGTCCCTTGATGCAACCGGAAGGAAAAATGATGCAATCGATGCATTTGACCGGGCATTGAAGATTACACCCGGATCCATTGAACTTTGGCTGCACCGTGGCAAGACGCTGGCCGATCTTGGCAGGTATAATGATGCAATTGAAGCATATGTGAAAACGCTGGAGATTGACCCGACCAATGCCGATGCCTGGTACCTGAAAGGTGCTGCACTCTTTGCTCTCGCCGGGCATGAAGATGCCATTGAAGCATTCAGCAAGGCCCTGGAAATACGCCCGGATTTCGTCTCAGCCTTTTATAACAAGGGAAGGGCACTCTTTGAACTGGGAATGAATAATGAAGCGGTATTATCCTATGATAATGCGCTGGCAATCCAGCCAAAACACATAGAGGCGCTGTACCATAAAGGGATCGCACTTACCCGGCTCATGCGGTACGAGAATGCGATCGTTTCCTTTGACCTGGCATTGCGTCTCCGTCCAACGGCGGCATTTGCCTGGACGGGTAAAGGAGTCGCCCTCTCGTTACTTGGGCGGGACTCAGAAGCGATCAGCTGTTATAAAAAGGCGCTCAGTATCGATACAAAAGATGAACGAGCCTGCTATTATCTTGGAGTTTCCTTATCCCGTCTCGGCAGGTACCAGGAAGCTATCAAAAACTTCGAATCTGCACTGGTTCATCAACCAAAATGTGCTCAGGCATTGTACCAGAAAGGACGGGCCCTGATGAGTCTTTCAATGTATCACGAAGCCATCAGTACATTCGAGCGGGCCCTCGTTGAGAATAAGGTATTTTCTGATGCATGGCTCTTTAAGGGCATTGCAGAGGCCCAGCTTGGCAGGTATGATATGGCGCTGGACTGCTATGATCGTGCAATTTCCCTTGATGCACGCAATGCTCTACCCCACCTGCAGCGGGGAATAGCATTAATTTACCTGAACCGGCACGATGAGGCATTCAAAGCTTTTGATGTGGCGCTTGCTCTCCAGCCGGAGTACCCGGAAGCGTTCTATTACAAGGGGATTGCCTTTATCCAGCATGAGCGCTATGACGAAGCTATAACGGTGTTTGACCAGGCGCTGGCGTTCCATGACCATTACACAGAGGCATACCATTACAAAGGAATTGCTCTTGCCAAAATCGGGGAATACGATGAAGCGATTGGTGCGTTTGACGCAGCACTTCGCATTAATCCGGATTACCAGAACACTCTTTACGAACGGGGCAGGGCACTTATGCATAACGGGAAGAATAAAGATGCGATTGCATCATTCGAGCGTGTGCTCTCCATCAATTCCGGGTATGTACAGGCGATTTACGAGAAAGGCAGGGCGCTGCTTGTGCTCGGGCATCCCGACGATGCAATCACCGCATTTGAACGGGCACTGGAGATTAATCCCTCCTGCCACGAGGCATTCTTCTGGAAAGGCAGGGCATTTTTTGAAATGGGTAATTTTAATGCCGCGATCACGGCATTTGAGCATGCCCTGGAGAACACCCGGGGAACTGCAGAGGTTCATCTCTACCGGGGCAGGGCTTCTGCCGCACTCGACCAGCACCGGGAGGCAATACAGTCCTATGACCGGGCTCTTGAAATCAATCACAGCGCTGAAGCACTTTCCTATAAAGGTGTTTCTCTCGCAGAACTCGGTATGTCCCGCGATGCCGTAGATACGTTTGACAAAGCACTTGAGCTGGATAGCAGTCTTGCCGATGCATGGATGGGTAAAGGGAACGTTCTGTACGATCTCGGTAAGCACAAGGAAGCGCTGGCTGCCTATGAGAACAGCCTTGACTTGGACCCGGAGAATGCTCTCGGCTGGACACGTCACGGTATGGCGCTTGCGGCCCAGCAACAAAGCGCGGCTGCAATCGAATCCTACGATCGGGCAATATCTGTTGACCCCACGTTCTCCATAGCGTATTTCACCAAAGGCAGCGCACTTATTGCCCTCGGGCGGTACCAGGAGGCTATCGAAGCATTCAGTATGATGATAACGCTCCAGCCGGATTTTGTCGACGCATGGATCTATAAAGGACAATCATTAAAGGAGCTGGGAAAGTACCAGGAAGCCCTGACCACATTTAAACGTGCCCTGGAGATCGATCCGGGCCGAAAAGAAGTGTGGAATGATATTGGAAGTATACTTGATACGATCGGTAAACATGAAGAAGCCCGGATTTGTTACAAGAAAGCAAAGTAAAAATTAGTAAAATTTTTTTCATCACAGATTACGTGCTTCTGAAATCTTTCATTTCAAGAGAATCTTGTGCAATGTAAAATTGCCAGAAAAGAGGCTCATCTGCATGGTGTGAGTCAGTCAAATCTCAAAATTCATATGATGTGCTCCCTCCTGGTGGGGTCGCTCGGCTGCCCCGGCAGGGCCTCGCCAGGCAAAGCAGTTTTTAAGGAGTTATGCTCAAAAAATGGCACTCGAATACACCTGAGGGGGCGTCCTTTTGTGAAGCGAAGATGCTCATCGTTTTTTTAAATATTTGAGTATTTTACCCGGGAACAATACTACTGTTGTACCCGCGACAGGAATTATCATCTGAAATAAAGGATTGTCTCCAGACCCCTGACCTAATATTTTTTTCGCACAGCACAATACCACACAATTGCACCGAGGATAAAGAGCGCGGAAACTCCAAGTGCTGGAGCGTATTTTATATAAAACGGCGTGATTGCATCACGGTTCTGTTCAGCAATACGCCGGTTAGCCTCGAGATTCGGGAACGTGGGATCAAGTGCCAGAACTTTATCGAAGGCCGCGATGGCTTCATCATATCGCTTCATGCCAGCAAGAGAGTATCCCTTATTGAACCATGCATCAGGACTGGTGGGATCAAGCCTGATAGCAGTATCATAGGCATTGAGTTCCTCATCATACCTGCCGAGATTATATAGGATATATCCCCGGTTTATCCATCCCGGGACATAATCGGCATTGAGCGCAATTACCCGGTCGGAGGCAGCAAGCGCTCCGGTGAACTGTTCTGCCCGGTTAAGTGCATCCGCTTTCTCGTTCCACGCCTCAAAATAGGACGGCTCAAGTAAAATTGCATGGTCATACGCTGTAACAGCCCCGTTATAACTTTTATTTTTTATCAACGCATTTCCCTGTTCGTACCACCCGATCGCATCGCTGGAATAGGCAGATGCAGGAATGCATGCACAGGACAGTATGATGAGTACCAGAATTGCCGCTTCAATTACGATCCGCATTTTCATGGTATCCGGATATATCTGGTACGGGAACCTCATAAAGAATTCTTCATAAAAAGACCGGGGGCTGATCAGTGAGTTAGGACGAGAATGCGGCGGGTAAGGCTTTTATGTACCCGCTGTTCATGGTGCTGCAGGACGGTCATGTGATCTGATGCAATATCAGAAATATCCTTGTGCGTGACCACTACTGCCCTATTTCCGGTTTTAAGTACCCGATGGATCTCATCCAGCGTGTCAGCATACAGCTCAGCCATGGTATCATTTTTTTTAATGCAGACCGATTGCCCATAGGGAAAATCCGTCACTACTGCATCAAGGGATTGCATACCGAACGGCAGGTGTGTTGCGTCAGCAAGCATGAGATCTGAGCTGGTCACGTTCTGCCGGCTGCCACTGATCATCATCGGGTCAAAATCACTCCCCAGCGCACGCATGCCAAGCATCTCCGCTTCAATAAGGATACCACCCGTTCCGCAGAACGGGTCAAGCAGTGAGTCTCCACTGTGTGCACAGGTTAAATTGATGAGTGTCCGTGCCATCCTCGGCATCATCACGCCCGGGTGGAAAAAGTCCCGTTTTCCGGGATTGCGGAGATCATAGGTACCGCGATTGATACAATAGAGCACCTTGCCAAAATAACACCGGTCCTCCGATAGAATAGCACGGTATTCTGTTTCCGGGTTGTCAAGAGAGACAGGGCCTGATATCATTGTGCCGATCAATCGTTCAAACTCCCTCTGTGAACAGGGATTTCTTTCATGACACCCTCCATGAACTTTCTTGGCCCGCCCGGCAAATGTTTGCCGGGTTTCAATGGCAAAGTCTTTGAGCAGTTTTTGGAATGCAGGAAGCGTGGGTTCGCATTCGCCGAGATACTCTGCAACGACCTGTGTCATGGCGAGCCGGTGTATATCTTTTGGATCAGGTACCTCAACAACAGCGACCTGGAGACGGCTATCAAGAACTTTACCGACACAGGCAAGTTCAGCAAAGGGAAGTGTCGGGTTTTCACCAGACAACTCAAAAAGCAGTCTCATCCTTATCTCATTGATCCCGGGTGGTTAAAAGAAGTGCACAGCAAAGACAAAATATCCTAAATAAAAAAGATGAAAGAAAGATTCCGTTCACTTTTTACCTTTCTTTTTTCCCATGATCCCGGAGAAGAATCCTCCTGCACCGCTGCTTTTGCCTTCAAGTTCGGCAAGTTTTGCGTAGAGTTCCTTCTGTTCATTGCTAAGGGACCGGGGGGTGACAATTTTTACCCTGACCAGCAGATCTCCGGGATTCCCACGACGTTTCACCCCTTCACCGCCGATCTTCAACACTGTGTTATACTGTATACCCGGGGGCACCCGCAGGTCAAGGTGTCTTTTATCGATCGTTTCGATCTCGATGGAGGTCCCAAGTGCAGCCTGTGCAGGACTGATCTCGATGGTTGTCTCAAGATTGTAACCGACCCGGGTAAACTGTTCATGGGACTGAACATACACCTCGATAAACAGGTCACCGTTGGGGGCACCGTAATCACCCGCCTCACCATACCCCTCCATGCGGAGCCGCATACCGTTGTCAATTCCTGCAGGGATATGCACAGATACTTTTCGTTTTACACGGGAATGGCCTGAACCCCTGCATACCTTGCAGGTTTTTTCGGGAATTTTTCCTTTTCCTCCGCACTGATCACAGGTCATCATACGGACAAACTGGCCAAAGGACGAATGAACAGCCTGCCGCATCTGCCCGCTTCCCCCGCAGCGGGTGCAGGTAGGATCTTCTCTGACCCCCGCCAAAAAAATCAAAGATATCCCCAAATCCGGAAAAGTCGGTATTGAAGCCTCCGCCCCCATACCCGCTTCCACCGGTGTACGAGCCTTTGGACGCATTGGTAAACGTTTCATGGCCCATGTTGTCGTATTGTGCTCTCTTCTGCTCATCGGAGAGGACACTATATGCCTCGTTGATCCCCTTAAACTTCTCTTCTGCACCCTTCTCCTTGCAGACATCAGGGTGGTATTTCCGGGCGAGGTTGCGGTATGCCTTCTTGATCTCCTTATCATCAGCACTTCGGGGTATACCGAGGATACTGTAGTAGTCATCCGCACTCATTGGGGCTCACTCTTTTTTTACGTTAAAATCTGCATCGACAACATTATCGTCGGTATTTTTATCAGGTTGCTGCTGCGTGGCACCGGCTCCTGCCTGCTGTTGTGCGGCCTGATCGGCCTGTATCTTCTGGTAGATTTTGGTTGTTGCTGCATAGACACTTTCAGTCAGCGCTTCCATCGTCTTCTTTATCTCATCAATGTTGTCGTCGGCCAGCGCTTTCTTTAGTGCCTCAATGCCTTCCTCAACTTTTTGTTTGTCAGCGGTTTCAAGCTTGTCCCCGCTCTCTTTTAACATCTTTTCAGCAGTGAATACGGCAGTATCAGCCTGGTTATGCAGCTCAATCTCATCACGCTTGTTCTTATCCTCGGCCTCGAACTGCTTGGCTGCATTCATCATCTTCTTGATGTCTTCATCAGAGAGTTTCTTATCTCCCTTGATCGAAATTGCCTGCTGGTTGCCCGACCCCATATCCTTTGCCGATACATGAATAATACCGTTTGAGTCAATATCAAAAGTGACCTCAATCTGGGGGATGCCACGGGGTGCCGGCGGGATGCCGGTCAGCTGGAACCTGCCAAGGGTGAAGTTATCTTTTGCAAGAGCCCGCTCACCCTGTACCACGTGGATCTCAACACTGGTCTGCCCATCAGCTGCCGTAGAAAATATCTGGCTCTTCCGAGTGGGAATGGTGGTATTGCGTTCGATCAGTTTGGTTGCGATTCCACCAAGGGTCTCAATGCCGAGCGTAAGCGGGGTGACATCGAGCAGGACAATGTCTTTTGTCTCGCCGGTCAGCACAGCTCCCTGGATTCCCGCGCCGAGAGCAACGCACTCATCGGGGTTGATGCCCTTGTCTGGCTCTTTTCCCAGAATCTTTTTTACGGTATCCTGGACCAGGGGGACACGGGTGGAACCTCCAACGAGGAGGACATGATCGATGTCCTTTGGCTCGAGCTTTGCATCGCTCAGTGCCTGCTTCACCGGCCCGACGGTAGATTCAACGAGATCCCCGATAAGTTGTTCGAGTTTTGAACGGGTAAGATCGATATTAAGGAATTTTGGGCCACTCGTGTCCGTAGTAATGTAGGGCAGGTTGATGTTGGTGGACTGGCGCTGTGAGAGCTCGATCTTTGCATTCTCTGATGCATCACGCAGTCTCTGCATGGCATACGGATCATTGCGTAGGTCTACACCCTCTTTCTTCTTGAATTCCTCGATAAGGTAGTCCTGAACGAGTTTATCGAAGTCATCTCCACCAAGGTGATTATTACCGGCCGTTGATTTTACCTCAAAGACACCGTCCCCAAGGGTCAGGATCGAAACATCAAATGTTCCGCCACCAAGGTCATATACGAGGACGGTGGAATCCTGCTCTTTATCGATACCATATGCCAGTGCGCTTGCCGTTGGTTCGTTGATAATGCGCATGACATCAAGACCGGCAATCTTTCCGGCGTCCTTGGTTGCCTGCCGTTGTGAATCGTTGAAGTATGCCGGAACCGTGATAACCGCTTTTGAGATCTTTTCGCCCAGGTATGCCTCAGCATCGACTTTCATCTTCTGCAGGATCATAGCCGATATTTCCTGGGGCGTATAACTCTTATCGTCGATCTTGATTTTCTCAGTCGATCCCATCTTACGTTTGATGGACTGGATAGTCCGCTGGGGATTGGTAACCGCCTGGCGTTTGGCCAGGCTGCCGACAAGTCGTTCTCCTTCTTTGGTGAATGCAACGATCGATGCTGTTGTCCGCCCGCCTTCTGCATTTGGGATCACGATCGGCTTTCCTGCCTCCATGATCGACATACAGGAAAAGGTTGTTCCCAGGTCAATTCCTAAAACCTTCTCTTTTGCCATTTTTTATGCCTCCTGATCTTTCTGATTTCCTTTGGATACGGCAACTTTTGCGTATCTTATCACTTTGTCATGCATACGATACCCTCGTGAAACTTCATCGATCACGGTGCCCGCCGGTTCTTCTGAATTGATATGAGCGATGGCTTCATGTTCTGCGGGATTGAATTGTTTTTTTTGTGCATCCAGGGGGGTTATACCATTGCGGAGCAATTGGGCGTTAAGGAGCTGCCGGATCTGAAGGATACCTTCACGCAGGTGGGTATCATCCGTTTTTAATGCCCGTTCAAAGTTATCCACCACTTCGAGGATGTCAATGGCGAATCGTTCATTTGCAAGTGAAATTGAGTTCTCTCTGTCGCGGGCTGTACGTTTTTTGAAATTTTCAAAATCTGCAGCAAGGCGCATAAACTGATCGTTCAAATCAGCATATGCTTTCTTCTGTTCGCTCAGTTCATCAGCAAGCGGCGGATCTTCCGGCAAGGTATTATCTTCCCTGCGATAATCCTCTGATCCATGCTGTTCTGTACTGCGTTCTGCGTCGTCCATAGCACATCCCATTTGATGTTCCAATATCTATTGTATTGTGGTTCTATATATATTTTTATATCATCCCAACCATGCAATCGCTGAATATTGCCTGTTTTTAATAATAGGGCGCAATAATTCGTTTAATACGCTTTTCAGGTGTTTTTTAAGATTATTTATTTCAGAAAAATTGGGACCCTGGAGAAATATTCAATAAAAAAACTAAACATACCGGTTCTCCTCTCAATCAACATTCCTGTACTTTTGATTTCATATCTGAAAAAAGAATTTTAGAAAACTATGATGAGGGTGAATTAATAAAGTATTTAAAAAAAAAGGTTTGTGTTTTTTGACTGTTTTATTATATTTCTCATCATGAGATAACCTGCATACATTTTTCTTTCCTGTCCTGCATACACTAGACCATGAAGTGGGCACTTCTCTCGGTCTGGGACAAGACGGGTATCATCGATCTCGCACAGGAGATTTTAAGGCATAAATACAGCATCATGAGTTCAGGTGGAACCGGAAAGGCACTTGCTGA
>JAPKXT010000023.1 GCA_026394695.1 Methanoregula sp. | reverse complement strand
TGGTGGTGGTCGCACCCGCTGCATGAATATCCGCACACGTTTTGAATTTTCTTCCTTGCCATACTGATAGGTTTGAAAATGGCATGATAAATGGGGGGGATATGCACCGTGAAAGTATCGGGAATTGTAACCAGCCTCAGGAAGCGGGATGTGCTCCCCGGGAATTCAGCGGTCTTCCCGTACCGTCCCCCGGGCATACGATGCGGCAATACCGATCAGGCCGATAATGAAAAAGACCGTAAATGCAATGTTGACGCTCTCCTGGAGCTGCGGGTACACCAGAGGAGTGATCTGCACGGTCCCGATGACGGCAGAAAACACGAGCATCGCAATGGCAAGGCTGAGCATCTGGCCGATGGCTCTCATGGTTGAGACCATGCCGGAAGCAAAACCGAGGTGTTGGATCTCCACGGAACTCATGATGGCGTTGGTGTTCGGTGAGGAGAAGAGGCCATACCCGAAACCGAGGATGGCCAGCCCTGCGATAATGATAACAAGCGGTGTTGAGGGGGAGAGGAGCATCAGGATACCGAGGCCGGCCGTGGTGCATGCCATGCCGGCAGTAGCAAGGATCCGGGGCTCAATCCTGTCCGACAAGTGACCTGCAGCCGGGGAGATGATCATCTGGACGACTGGCTGGGCGATAAGGATCAGTCCCGTGGTCTGGGGATCGATGCCGCGGTTGTACTGCAGGTACAGGCTCATGAGGAACCCGACGGCAAAGACCATGGCATAGTTGATCAGGGCAGCGATATTCGAGAAGAGAAAGACAGGTCTCTTCCGGAACAACGCGATCTCGACCATTGGTACCGGTACGCGCTGCTCCCACCAGAGGAACAGGGCGAGGACCACAAGGCCGAGCACCATCCAGATGATACCTGACAGGGATGGCATCAGGGTGAGGCCATAGATGCAGCCAAACAGCATCACGCTGTACAGGACCGCACCGGTCAGATCGAAGCGCCGTTCACCTGTCTCTGCCCATTCCCGGGGGATATACAGCACGGTGAGCAGGATCACAATGATTGCGAGGGGGATATTGACCAGAAAGATGCTGGGCCACCCGATGTTGTAGGTAAGGACGCCGCCGATAAATGGCCCAAGCGAGAGTCCGGCATACACTGTTGCCGTGACGATCCCGATCGCCCTTCCCCGTTCCCCGGGCGGGAATACCGAAGTGACAATGGCAATCGACGTCGAGAACACCATCGCACCCCCGAGTGCCTGGATGACCCGGGCCGTGATGATGACGGGACCCGACCACGAGATGGCAGCAAGGAGTGATCCTAATGCAAAGAGGACGTTTCCCAGGATGAAAAATTTCTTCCGCCCATACAGGTCGGCAAGCTTGCCGAATGGGACGATACAGATTGCGGCTGTGAGCAGGTATGCGGATGTGACCCAGCCCATCGTCACGGCGTCGATATCAAACGACGCGCTGATTGCCGGCAGTGCAACATTCAGGGAAGAGACTGTATACGGAACGAGAAAGGATGCGAGTGAGGCGACTACCAGAAGGACCCGTTTTTCACCATCACCGTGCATGGAAGGAGATGTTGGGTGCACAGGATGATGAGGATTTTTGTCTTCTGTCTCCGATCGCACTGACCACAAAGCACTCAATTCCCCATTCCCAACCTTTGGAGTATAATGACACCCGAAGAGTTTTTTTACCATATTTTCAGTTCGCTCCCAAGGCCGGCATGGGCCCGGGTGTACAGGTGCGACAAAGAAATCATGATGGAATCATCAATGCAACCGTCATGGGGGAGGTCCGCCCTCTCTTCGGAGCTGACCGCTATTCTGAAATATCCTCCCATCCTTCCGGTACATAACTGATACTGATGGATCTGGAAGCACAGCTCAGGACACTTGCCCTCTCTCTCGGTGCTGACTATTTCGGTGTCGCAGATCTCTCATCTGCCCATGACGTTATTCTGGCGCAGGGTGGGGACCGGGTTGCCCGGTATCCGAGAGCGGTTGCCATCGGCATGGGGCTTCAGGATAGTCTTGTCGACCTCCTGCGGGATAAGGATCCTGGAGGAGCGATAGTGTACAGGCACAACAGCTATGATGTCGTCAACCAGATGCTCGACCAGATCGGAGTCCGGGTGGCAAACGTGCTCCAGCGAGCCGGTCATAGTGCCTTCCCCGTTCCTGCATCAAAGCGGACGGACGATGATCATATCAGCGGCATATTCTCCCAGAAACTCGCAGCGCACCTTGCAGGACTGGGCTGGATCGGCAAGAGCTGCCTGCTGGTCACCCCTGAACACGGCCCCCGGGTCCGGTGGGTCACCGTTCTTACCGATGCGCCACTCCACCCGACCGGATCACCCATAGAACAGCAATGTGGTGCATGTACTGCGTGTGTGGATATCTGCCCGCAGCATGCCTTTACCGGAAGATCGTTTAACCGCAACGAACCCCGGGAAGCACGGTACGATGCTGCAGCCTGTGACCGGTATTTCAGGGAGATGGAGAAGAAAAAGAGCGTTGCGGTCTGCGGTCTGTGCCTGTATGTCTGCCCGTATGGGAAGAAATCCGGATCAGGGATCCGTCGATAAGCGCAAAATATGTTTTTTTATTAATCTGATAGGAAAAAGGATTGCGAAATCAGGTTCTCGCCAGCTTCAAGATCCGTATCGCCAGCCACGCCGCATTCTCGCCGTTGTCGACACCAACGCACGCAACAGGCACACCTTTTGGCATCTGGGCAATTGCAAGGAGTGCATCGAGCCCGTTGAGTGTCCCGCTCACCGGAACACCGATAACCGGTTTATCCGTCTTTGATGCGATAACGCCGGGAAGTGCTGCGGAAAGCCCGGCGATTGCGATGAACACCTTCGCTTTGCTCTGTTTAATATATGCGTCCAGCTTGTCCGGGTCACGGTGGGCGGAGATTATCTGATCATCATAGGACACCGTATTCTCGTCCAGGACCTTTTTTACTTTGTCCGTGATCGCTGCGTCCGAAGTGGATCCGGAAATAACTGCGACGTCTGCCATGTCAGCCATCCAAACATATATTGTGCCTATACAGATATACTATGAGCAGATCCACATGGAAAAAGAACTCCTCCTGATGCTGCCGGGCCCGGTTCCGATGCCGGAACGGGTCAGGTATGCAATGATACGTCAGGCAATAAACCACCGCAGCGCCGAATTTGGTGCGGTCTATGCTGACTGTGTGCGGGTATTAAAGACCGCTTTTGGAACAACAAATGACCTTTTTGTGATCAGTGGATCCGGAACTGCCGGTATGGAAGCTGCAGTCGCGAATTTTGGCAGGGATAAGGAGATCGCCTGTCTTGTCAACGGGAAGTTTGGTGAGCGGCTCTACAAGATCAGTCAGCGTTATGGAAAGGCACACGAGATCGGGTCTGCATGGGGAACACCGCTTAACCTTGCTGCCCTCGAGGAACGGCTCGAGCAGGGTGCACAGGTTGTCACGCTCGTACATAACGAAACTTCTGCAGGCATCAAGAATCCGGCAAAAGAAGTCGGCAGGCTCGCCCGCAAGCATGATGCACTGTTTTTAATGGATGGGATTACGTCAATTGGCGGGGATGTCGTTGAGGCAGATACCTGGGGAGCAGATGTTGCCATTGTCGGATCCCAGAAGTGTCTCGCCGCCCCGGCAGGGCTTGCCGGGATCTCGGTAAGCAGCAGGGCATGGGAGAGACTTTGTAAGAATCCCCCCTTCTACCTTGACCTTGGAGCGTACAAAAAGAGTGCTGCAGGTACACCTATGGAGACCCCGTATACACCGGCAGTTCCGCTCTTTTTAGCACTGCGGGAGGCATGTCTTATCGTTGAAGAAGAGGGGATGGCCAACCGGATCGCACGCCACCGGAAAATGGCGCAGGCCATGAGGGCAGCAGCGAAAACCTGGGGGCTTTCCCTGTTCCCGAAGATTGATGCACAACACGAATATTCCAATACGGTAACTGCATTCTCCTATCCCGAAGGTGTGAAGGATGACGAGATGCGGGCAATCATTAAGAAGATGGGGATCGTGATTGCCGGCGGGCAGGACCACCTGAAGGGGAAAATCTTCAGGATCGGGAGCATGGGTGCGGTCAGTGCACCGGAGATACTTGCGACGCTTGCAGCGACACAGTACGCTTTAAAGAAACTGGGATACAAGGTGCAGGGCGACGGTGTCCTTGCTGCCTGTGAGGTGCTGGGATGAGGGTGGGTGTTGCCGATACCACCTTTTCACGCGTCAATATGGGAGCAATCGCCATCGATGAGTTAAAAAAACACGCGAGTGTAGCGATTGAGCGGGTAACTGTACCGGGTATCAAGGATCTCCCGGTAGCATGCAAGAAGCTCATCGAGCAGCGTAAATGTGACATCGTAATGGCACTCGGCATGCCGGGAGGACAAGAGAAGGACCGGCTCTGCGCCCATGAAGCTTCGCAGGGACTTATCCTGTGCCAGCTCATGACCAATACCCACATCATTGAAGTTTTTGTGCATGAAGATGAAGCAAAAGATGGACAGGAGCTCGCGTGGCTTGCCGGACAGCGCACCCGCGAACATGCGGTTAACGCTGTAAAACTGGTTCTTCATCCAAAAGAGCTTGAAAAAGAGGCCGGGACCGGCCAACGGCAGGGATTTGCTGATGCAGGACCAGCACGCCGCTAGGGTAAAAACACCAGAGCGTACAAATTTATCAGGATCGATTTACAAGAGATGATCAACTATGTGTGATACAAAGCCGATAAAACTGGGATTTGTCGTTGCGGAGTTCAACCGTGACATTACCTATATGATGGAGATTGAAGGAAGAGAGTATGCAGCATTTCTCGGAGCAGAAGTGACCGAGTGCCTGTATGTGCCAGGTGCCTATGATATGCCGCTTGCGATAAAGAAGATGTTGCAGGCAGGAAAAGTCGATGCAGTCGTCACCATTGGCTGTGTCATTGAAGGAGCTACCCAGCATGACGACATTGTCGTGCAGCATGCAGCCCGGAAGATCATCGATCTCTCGCTTGAATTTGGCAAACCGGTAACCCTTGGTATTTCCGGGCCTGGCATGACGCGCCTTGAGGCAAACGAGCGGATCGATTATGCAAAACGGGCTGTCGAATCTGCTATCAAACTTGTCCAGCGATTGAAATGAGACAACTCTCGGAGAAGATTGCTGCAGTCGCACCTTCTGCAACCCTGGCGATCTCCGACAAGGCAAAGAAGATGCAGCGGGAGGGCATCGATGTCATCAGCCTCTCGATAGGTGAGCCGGATTTCGATACCCCGCGGCATATCAAGGATGCCTGTATTGATGCGTTGAACCGTGGCGAAACGCATTATACGCCGAGCAATGGCATTCCTGAGCTCCTTTCTGCAATCAGTGAGAAGATCCGAAACGAAAACCATTTTCCCTGCACATCTTCGCAGGTCATTGTCACGTGCGGTGCCAAGGATGCGATCTACGAGGCGATGGAAGCTGTCCTGAACCCTGGTGATGAAACGATCCTGCTCACTCCGGCATGGGTATCGTATGAACCCTGCGTCCAGATCGCCGGGGGAAAGATCGTCAAACACGCGGTAAACCCCAAGACCTTCCAGCTCGGTGATTCCTTGTTAGAGCGGGTGAATGCAAAGACCAAGATGATCGTGGTCAATTCACCTTCAAACCCTTCGGGGGCCGTGTTTAACAAAAAATCCATGCAGCTCGTAGCAGACCTTTGTGAAGATCACGATATCTACGCGTTGTCGGATGAGATCTACGAAAAGCTGGTATACGGTAAGGAACACATCTCGGTTGCTGCGATCAGCGATATGGCGCAGCGTACCATTACCATCAACGGTTTCTCCAAAGCATACGCCATGACCGGCTGGCGTCTGGGCTATGCAGTTGCACCGGTTGAGATCATCCGGGAGATGTCCAAGGTTCAGCAACATTCAGTCAGCCAGGCAACCACGTTTGCGATGTGGGGTGGGGTGGCAGCCCTCAATGGGGACCAGCACTGCGTAGAAGCGATGCGCACCGAGTTTGACCGTCGGAGAAAATATATCATCTCTGATTTGAACCTGATGGGCTATGATACAGCACCTGCAGACGGGGCATTCTATGCTTTCGTAAAAGTTCCCGGAGATGACCTGGAGATTGCAAATCGATGGCTGGAAGAGGGGAGGATTGCATCGACACCGGGTAGTGCATTCTACGCGCCAGGGTGGATCCGGCTCTCGTATGCAACGTCGATGGAAAAATTACATGAAGCAATGGGACGGATCCGGCGTTGCCATTAATCAATATTCAGACTTTGTTGAAACCCCCGGTATAAACCCCATACACTGTCTCTTACCTTAATAAGGGCAACATAGGCGAGTATTGTGAAATGTTTGAAAAGAGTCAATTTTTTAAAATATGACTATCAGGATTTCCCATCCTTTTTCCACCACACCTTTGCCAGTGTAGAATTCCCGGAGATAACAAACTCATTGCCCTCAGTTTGGATTAACGGCGAGAGATATGCATCAAGCACCTGCCGCTGCTTTTTGGTTTTTGCTGCAAACCTGCTCTGGAAAAACACCTCCATTTCTTTCATGGTGGAAAACCGGTACACCTTATCCAGCGGGAGCATCTCGATATTTGGGTAGATCTCCATCTGGTACAGGACATTGAACAGGCAGTCTGCTTTGGGCCCGAAATAGTACGTCTCATTATGCAGCGCAGGCCAGAGATCGATGCACATCTTCTCCCAGAACGGCGGGTCAGCAAACCAGTAGATGTAGACATACCGGGATGAAGCGGCATCCATCTTCGCAAGCGACTCCCGGATATCCTCCATGGTGAGAGAGAGCGAAGAGAGCACAATATCGTACTTTCCCGAAAGGTCGTTCCTTAAGTCGAGATCCTCCCAGCGTTTCTCTATGCAGGTGATGTTGGTAATCCCCTCTGTTTTCATATTCTCGTACAGGAGATCGGCCATCCCTTTGCCGGGTTCGACTGCGGTAATCTCCTTAACCAGCGGGGCGAGGGGGAGGGCAAGCGTTCCCGGTCCGGCGCCGATGTCCAGCACCCGTGACCGCCGGTTGATCTTAAGCCCGGAGATTGTTGTTTTCACCCGGGTATCGAACTCGCTTTTCGACCCATCATTGTACCGTTTTGCATTCTTTTTCTTGTCCCAGTCATGCGAAGGATCAGTGAAGTGCCTCGAGGCCTCGTGGCGCTGTTGCCGGGCTCTCCATATATCATTCCAGTCAACATCGCCATACTCCCGGCTGCCGTTTCGTGGCATATAGTATCAAGGTACAATCAGGATCCAGAAACACCTTTTGGATCCGTGGGTGTGGGGAGGCGATCTGGTTGAAAAAGAGGTATTTTCCAATCCTCTGGCACGGTATGATGGTCACTCATGCCTGAGTGCATCGATCGGGTTGAGATTAGCTGCTCGCCATGCAGGGTAAATTCCGCAGATCAGGCTGATGACAATACCAAATGACATTCCGTAAACAATATGGATCAGGCTTGAAGCTACGAACAGGTACTTCGTGGTTTGTAGCAACACACTGCTGATTGCATATCCCCCAATGAGACTCATGGCACCTCCAATAAGGCTTCCAACGACCCCGAGAATCAAAGCCTCGTAAAGAAACATCGACATCACTTCTTTTCGCTGTGCTCCGATGCTGCGCATGATGCCGATCTCTTTGATCCGTTCAGTCACTGACATCATCATGATATTAAGAATGGAAACTCCTGCAACCAGCATTGATATGCCACCGATTGCTGACACGAATGTGGTGATCTGGCCGAATGCTGAAAAGATGGTTTCCATCGT
>JAPKXT010000041.1 GCA_026394695.1 Methanoregula sp. | reverse complement strand
GCGCTGCACAATTACGGTACGGCGGTACTTATCAACATCATCAACGAGAACTACGTTTTACCGACCCGGAACTTCCAGAGCGCCCACTTTGCGAATGCAGAGAACGTTTCAGGAGAAACAATAGCAAAAACCATCCTCAAGAAACCCAAGGGCTGCTATGCCTGCATCGTGCAGTGCGGCCGTGTCCACGAATTCGATGGCGAGTCCGGGGAAGGCCCGGAGTACGAACCTGACTGGGCATTCGGGCCGGACTGCGGGATTGATGATCTCAAGGCAGTAGTGAGAGCGAACAACATCTGCAACGAGTACGGGCTCGATGCGATCTCGGCACCGGCCACGATTGCCTGCCTGATGGAGATGGCAGAGAAAGGGTATGTCAAGCACCCGATCCGGTTCGGTGACGCGAAAGGGATGCTGAAACTGGTGGAGCAGATCGCGAAACGTGAGGATATCGGTAATGAACTTGCCGAAGGTTCCTTCCGGTTTGCCACGAAATACGGGCATCCCGAATGCTCGATGAGCTCCAAGAAGCAGGAGCTGCCGGCATACGATCCCCTGGGAATCCAGGGATACGGGCTTGCGACTGCCACATCGGTTCGTGGCGGCGACCATGTATACGGGTACATGATTTCACCTGAAGTACTCGGGGCACCGGAGAAACTCGACCCGTATGTGACCAAGGGAAAACCGCAATGGGTCAAGACCTTCCAGGACCTGACCGCGGCCATCGATGCATCGGGCATGTGCCTGTTCACCTCGTTTGCATTGGATGCACAAGATTACGCGGACCTCCTTACGGCAACAACAGGGATGAAAATTGACGCTGCCGGACTGCTGAAGATCGGTGAACGAATCTGGAACCTCCAGAAACTCTACAATATCAAACGCGGGTTCGGCCGCAAGGACGACACGTTGCCGGCCCGTCTCCTGAACGAACCGCTCAAAGAAGGTGCACCTAAAGGGCAGGTGTGGAGACGGGATGAAATGCTCGATGAGTATTACACCCTGCGGGGCTGGGATAAAGAAGGGACTCCGACAAAGGAGAAACGCAAAGAACTGGGACTTGCATAACAAGGCTCAAAAAATAACTATTGACTATGGCCGTGCTGAGCAAAGAGCAAAAGGAGCGGTACCGACGGCAGATTTCCGTTGTCGGTGAGGATGGGCAGGAGAGAGAGTGCGATGAAGGTCCATGTAAAGGCGTTTGCCACCTTTCGTGAGGTTATGGATAACCAGGTCGATATGGAATTCCCGGAGGGTGCAACCATCCGCACTCTTCTCGATGAACTTACTGGACGGTACGATGGGTTGGGCAAATTGATGTTTGCAGATCCGAAAACACTCCGGGACTTTGTTAACATCCTCAAGAATGGCAGAAATATCCATTTTCTGGCCGGGCTGGACACCCCACTCGACGACGGGGATATAATCGCACTGTTTCCTCCGGTTGCAGGGGGGTAGAAGTGCATAATATTGATCGTGCATATGCTGCGGATATAACGATTAATAATATCGTTTGGTATTATCAGAAATCCAAGAAGATATCTTTAAAATCAACAGCCCGGTAACAAACATCTTTTTTTGCGGGTCCCAATCCTACAGTTTCTCTTCTGGATCAGGAATATACTGGCGATTCATTGAATCCTGCTGGTGTCAGGCAAGGGAATATATCTCTTATATGGATTACCAACTATCAACTGCCAATGGAATGATGAGGTATGACCGAAGAACCCAAACCCCAGCTGATCAGGGAGCGGCTCGATGTCTGCGAACTCGACAAGGCGCGAATAGTGCTCCTGAACCCCGCATTAATCGAGCAGAAGAAGAATGAGCGCACCATAGACGAGAACGCCAAACCTGTCCTTGAGATGATGATGCGGGAAGGCGTTGAGACGGTCTGGGACCGTTACGAGATGCAACAGCCTTCCTGCAAATACTGTCTTGCCGGGATATCCTGCGCACGCTGTGCCATGGGGCCCTGCCGCATCATCCCACCGACCCGTATCCGTGGTGTATGCGGTGCGGATGCTGACCTGATCGTTTCCCGCAACCTGCTTGACACAATCGCAACCGGTTCAGCAGCCCACTCAGATCACGGCAGGGATATTACTGCAACAGTTACGGACCCAAAAGAAGTCCGGTCGTCATAATTTTTATCGAGGATTAATTTCAACCATTTCCTTGAACCAGATTAGTTAAATTGTCTGTTTTTTATGGAACTGCCAGAAATGAGTCCGGTTGGTATGAAGTAATGGTACCTCGTGCATGCATTTCTTTGCCGATGATTTCCTCTTCAGGCACTTGACGGGAACACGATTTTTCTGGATTACTCATTTTTTTTATTACCTTCATACCGGCAGCGGTATCCCGGTCGCTTCCAGTCTGCTCTCGATATCCCGAATAATTTCAAGTTTTGCTTTCGTCGACGGGCCAGTTGGAACCGCCTTACATCCTGAAGCAGGAGATATGGACTGATCGAACGTCCCTATATCCCGTGAAATCCTGATCGTTTCCTCTTTGTCAAATCCAATCAGCGGACGGTAGATCGGGATTGTTGTTGCATCCGTGAGCACAACAAGATTATCGAGTGTCTGGCTTGCTACCTGCCCGATGGATTCACCGGTCACGATCCCTTTTGCCCCGATCTTGTTTGCATATGCAGTTGCAATCCGATACATCCGGCGCTTGCAAAAGATGCAGGTGTACTTTTCAAGATGCCTGAGGACCAGTTCTTCTTTTGCTGCAGCAAGATATGAGTCTGAAACCACGGTCAGTTCGATGCCCGGCTGGTACTTTGCCAGTATCTCTACGACCCGTTGCGCCTTTGCAATTGTGGTCTCGTCAAGAAAGATATCGAGTGCAACAAACAGTGGGATGATCCTGCAGCCCCTCTTCATCATCATCCACGCGGCGACCGGCGAGTCAATGCCACCGGAGACGAGTGCAACAAGCGTTCCCTCAACACCGAGTGGCAGACCGCCAACCGCTTTGGTACTATTGTCGTAGAGGTACGCTTCGTCTGCCCGGATCTCGATATGGATCTCTTTATCGGGAAGTGCAAGGTTCACTTTCAGGTGTGGGAATTCCTTCCTGAGCAGGTTACCGTACTCAATAGCCTTGTCGTTTGAAGAAAATGTGTGGGTGCCGACCCGCTTCATCTTTATGGCAAACGTCTTTACCTTCTCAATACCGTGACGGCGGCAATAATCCGGGAGGCTGGACTCAATCTCATCAAGTTTTATGTGCTCCACTTCGGAAAAAGATACAATTCCAAAGATGTTTTTAAGCAGATCGGGGTGTACATTACCATCCAGCCAGATCCTGCCCCGTTCGTTTCGCACATGGACGCCCGGCATCACTTCAAGGATATTCGTGATGAGGACGTTCTCCCACTGCCGGCGCACCGGATCGGATTTTAGGAATATTTCAGAGTACCGGACCAGCCATTGTTTTTTCATGAATTTTTTCACCAGATTGATTATTTTTTCTTTCTTGCCGTCTTACGTACCCGTTCAACCTCATCCACATCTTCAATACGGAGGAGGTATGTGCCATGACAGGGTTTTGTATAGGGAAAGATGATCTTTTTGCCATCCTCAATTCCAAGCGCAATTGGCGGAAGACCAATTATGTACTCGTCAAAGAGCTTGTAACCAGGATCGACATACCAGACCTCTTTGAAATTCTTTTCTGAATATTCCCGGCATTCTTTAAACGATGCCCCGAGCGGGAGGATCATCTCGTATTTCAGGTTCTCGATACAGCCCATCCGAAAACCTCGTTTATCTTTGCTTTCAACTGCATCGGGTTGTGAACCGCTTTGGTTACAATTTTTTCGCAGGGGAAGTTTATCTCAGCTGCAAGTGGCCCGGGATCTTTTCCAAACACAATTACCACCAGCCTTCGTTCCGGTAGCAGGTGGCGCATCGTTGCCGCATACGCAATCGCTGCATCGTTGTGCGCAAAGACCACGCAGAGATCGCAGTCCCTTTTTTGCTCTACTACTTCTGCTATGCACTTTTCAAGTACCATCGTGTCCGCGATGTAGTGCCTTTGGGGGTCCGATACTTTCAGGAGGTTGAGAACCGATGGGTTACCCGCGATAAGAACGTCGGTACCTCTTGTTTTCAGGTTGTGTGCGACATGAAACGCGAGCGCCTGTTGCGCCGGTGCTTCCGGGCAGCCAAGTACGATGAGTGCTTTTTTTGGTTGTGCTGGTAAGGTGGTCATCTCTTCTCTCCGATTATTGCCGTTTTGCCGGAACAGGATCCTGTGCATTCAGCTGACTGCTGGCAGACATGTTCCGCATCCGCTTCCTTGAACGGGTGATGGCAGTATGGGCAGGTGAAGTCACATTCGGTACCTTCGTAAGGACAGATAGTCATAGAAAGATCAGCGAGCGGATGTCCTTTGCCCCGGATCTCGAACTCCTTGTACCAGCCGAACGGGGCCCGTTTTACTTCAATCTGTTCTCTGATGAGTGCTTCTTCAAGACCTTTAAGAATAGAGAGCGCTACCTGCGGTGACCCGAGTGTGCTTGTCAGGTGAGCGTAAGGGTATATCAGCACTTTTCTGACCTTGAGTTTATCCAGTCGCCGCAGGATATTCTGTTTTGCGCTCGTGATTACCTGGTCGGGATTTTTCTCGTCCAGTTTCTCGACACAACAGAAGAGGACAACACATTCATCCATCCGGTCCTCGTGTTTAGTAATGGGTTCTGCCATCTTTGTCTTCTGCGTGGCATGGTACCACATCGAGGACGCATGGATGGAAAGGATTCTCATGAGGTTCCCCTCCCGACGAGCGTACTGATTGCATCGCTCGTGATGAGGCCGATGAGATGCTGGTCGGTATCAACGACCGGCAGAGCAGAGATGGAGTGCTCCTCCATTTTCTTTGCTGCAGACTCGATTGGTTCATCCGGAATTGTCGTGATGACATTTTTTGACATGATCTCGTCAAGCCAGAGAAAATTTCTGGCTACTGCTTTTGCGATATCCCATGAGGTGACGATACCGACAAGCTGCCCGTTTGACGATAGTACTGGCAGGTGGTTGACCTCCAGATTGATTAATCGTCGTGCCGTCACTGCAGTTGTTGCCCCTTCTTCAATAGTCGGGACATCCCTGATCATGACATCACCGACGACGGTTCTTGAGAGGAACTGGGAGATCAGGTAATTAATCTGACCGGATTCCAGTAAGAACGCATCATGACCGTAGTTGGAACGGATCTCGCAGTACCGGACCTCGCGTTCGTTTGCCGTCAACGCAGATACTATCTCCTGCGACTGGTAAGGAGGGTAGAGCCAGTCTGAGGAGACCGAAATGACGAGAAATCCTGCGTGTACTCCTGAAAGACCTTTCGCGAGAGAACCGTCTATGGTAAGGTCAAAGTAATCGATGGCCTTGGTGATATAGAGATACGAGTTGGCATCGAACCGCTGGGTGAACGTATCGCCTTGGTGGTGGAGATAACTCTCGACAGCAAAATCAGTCGAGAAATCAAATCCGATCCTGTCTTTTGCCTGGAGTGAGCGACCGAACTTCGCATGCATCGATTCATCGGAAAGGTACGTGATATGCCCGACCATGCGGGCAAGAGCGAGTCCCTTAACCGGGCCCGGTGCATCATGCGATTTCGTATCATAGTAATTCCCTCCGTTCCATTCGGGATCTGATATGATCGCCTTCCGACCGACTTCGTTGAACGCTATCTGCTGGGGCGTGGAGTAGCCCGTAGTTGCTATGACGACCGCCTTTTTGACCATATCCGGGTAGCCAACCGTCCACTGGAGAACCTGCATGCCACCCATCGATCCGCCGACCACCGCGTAGAGTTGCGGGATGCCGAGATGGTCGATGAGCAGTTTCTGGGCGTTCACCATATCCCTGATGGTAATTACCGGGAATGTCGCTCCATAGGGTTTGCCGGTAACCGGATTTTTCGATGATGGGCCGGTTGATCCTTTGCAACCCCCGATCACGTTTGAGCAGATCACATAATACCGGTCCGTGTCAAAGGCTTTGCCCGGGCCGACTACCGCATCCCACCAGCCCGGTTTATCCTTACCTTCATGAAATCCCGCAATATGGGCATCGCCCGAGAGCGCGTGACAGATTAAAATGGCATTGTTCCGTTCCCGGTTCAGCTTACCGTATGTCTCATAGGCAATAGTCAGGGCGGAAAGGATATCCCCGCTTTCAAGTGCGAGCGGGGAGGGATGGTGATAATAGTGTGTTGTTACCGTGCCCACAGACCCTTTGATCATCTACACACACCTTCCAGTATTGCAAAGAGTTCCGCGATGATGTCATGGATGTTTTCATACGATTGGGTGGTTGCAGGGTGTATCATACTTTTGCCAGTGCCTGCTCAAGGTCTGCAATGATGTCTTCAATATCCTCGGTCCCTACAGAAAGCCGGATTGCATCGGGAGTAACACCGGTCTTTTTCTGTTCCTCAACAGTCAACTGCTGGTGGGTCGTGGATGCGGGGTGGATGACAAGACTCTTGGAATCCCCGATGTTGGCAAGGTTGGAGAAGAGTTTGAGGTTGTCAATGACCTTCATGCTGGACTTCTCGCCACCTCTGACACCGAACCCAACAATGGGGCCAAAACCGCCAACAAGATATTTTTGTGCAAGCCTGTGGCTCTGGTGTTCGGGGAGTCCCGTGTAATTCACCCATGCCACTTTTGGGTGTTTCTTTAAAAATTCCGCAACTGCCTGTGCATTTTGTGAATGACGGGGCACTCTTAGGTGGAGCGTCTCAAGACCGAGCAGGAAGAGCCACGCGTTGAACGGGCTCAGAGCGGCACCAGTGTCCCGGAGGAGCGAGAGCCGGATTTTGAAGATATATGCAATGTTGCCAGCGCCGGGGAAGTTGCTGAAGGCATCCCAGTATTTGAGACCGTGGTAACTGGGGTCGGATTCAGTAAATTCGGGAAATTTCCCGTTGTTCCAGGCAAACTTTCCTGAGTCGACGATAACACCGCCAATCGAGTTCCCATGCCCGCCGATGTACTTGGTTGCCGAGTGCACGACAACATCCGCACCGTGCTGGATTGGGCGGACAAGGCCAACACCTGTTGTATTATCCACGACCAGTGGTATTCCGGCATCGTGAGCAATCTTTGCGAGGGTCTCAAAGTCCGGGATATCCAGTTTCGGGTTGCCGATAGTTTCCGCGTAGATCGCCCGGGTCTTCGGTGTTATCGCCCTCCTGAACGCCTCCGGTTTCGTGGAGTCGACAAAGACAACCTTCCTGCCAAATTTCGGGAAGGTATAGTTGAAGAGCTCGTACGTGCCGCCGTACAGATTGTCTGCAGCTACGATCTCGTCACCTGGACGGGTGATGTTCAGGAGCGAGTAGGTGATTGCTGCCTGTCCGGACGCTACAGCGAGTGCTCCGGTACCTCCCTCAATTGCCGCCATGCGCTTCTCAAACACATCCGTGGTCGGGTTCATGAGCCGGGTGTAGATGTTCCCGAGCTCGCGGAGACCGAACAGGTTTGCCGCATGTTCTGCACTCTTGAACACGTAGGATGACGTCTGGTAAATGGGGACAGTCCGCGATCCGGTAGTCGGGTCGGGCACCTGCCCTGCATGCAAAGCCGTAGTTCCTAAATGAAATTTCTTTTCTGTCATGTCTGGTTCCTCATTGTGAAACAGGTATTTCGTATTTTTCTGCAATTTTGGTAAACACATCGGCAAGATAGCGGATCTGCTTTTCGTTGAGGCCGTAGGTGTTGAGTTTCCAGGTCCGTGTTGCACCGGCAAACTCCCCTACAATACCACGTGACGATAACTCATCGCTGAAGTAGAATCCTTTGCGCTTGTGTGTCTTTGCTACGGTGTCGAAGCTTCCGGTGGTATCGATTTTGGTGAGGGTGTGTTTACGCGGATATTCCGAGAGTACTTTACTTCCGGAGATCTTCAGGAGCCGGTCGATGAAGTAGTTGGACCTCTTCACCTGTTCGTCCCAGTGAAGCACCCGTTCCTTAACTTTCGGGAACGATGCCATCATAGAGAGCAGCGTCCCACCCATCAGCGTGCATCCGAGCATCTCCACTTCCTTGATACCGAACTTTCGTTTGGTGAGGTCACCAACCATCGCGGTGGTGCGGAGCGCCTTTGGCACCCATTCATCGGTCATCGCAAGTACCCCGGACGGCGCGACCGATGCCATACTCTTATGTCCGGAGCCGACAACAAAGTCTGCCCCGATCTTCTTTCCGTCTACCGGCTGGACACCGACCGTATATGCCCCATTGTAGAGGAATGGAATATCATACTGGTGGGCGACTTTTCCGATTCCTGCGATCTCGTGCTCGTTGGCGAACTGGTAATCGAAGTGGTCGATCATGACGAGCACCGGGAGTTTTCCGGTCTCCCTCCGGACATCTTCGATCTTTTGTGCCGTTGCTTCTGCAGTTACGATATTTTTTGCGTTTAGCGGCACTTCCTTAACAACACCACTGGCATTTTCCACTGCGAGGAACTCAGTATAATGTGCAAGTGCCGATACAATCACGCTGTCGCCCTTCCCGACCAGAGTACCGGCTATCGCTTGGAACCCCCGCCGGGCACCTGGCACGACCCGGGCCTGGTCCATGTTCAGCCATTGTGCAAGATCTGCGTGGAATTCCGCGATTCCCGGTTTTGAGATCTTGTCGAGCCGGAACGGCTTCCGGCAGGAGTCACATGTTGAGTACCCGTCACCATACGAGATGATGGCTTTTCGTGCCTCTGTAGTCAGCCTCCCGGCTGCCTGAATGGGATGAATGTTAATATACTGCTCCTCCCGTGACCTGATGTCGAGGGTCCCGGCTATCTTTGTAACTTTTGGTGTGCCGGTTCCCGCTTCAAGATCAGTGATAATTGCCTTGAGATCGGCAATCCGCCTGTTGAACACGATCTCCTCTTCAACATCGAATCCGGTAGGGAGAGACTCGCGAAAGAGTCCCCGGACTTCTTCGAGTGCGAAGAGTGCTTCGAATATTTTCTGGACCCTGATACTCATGATAACTCCAAGCCAAGGCCCGGAATCGAACCGGGATGTAGTTGATCTGCAGTCAACCGCGTAGCCACTCCGCCACCTTGGCATTTTGTCTGAATTCACAATTGTGAATTTGACTATTATAAATAACAATTGTCAATATTTATAGGTTTTGGAATCGGCTATCTTTTTCATAACTCTCAAACCGGGTTCCGGAATACCTTATCCCCAATATGACCTGTACAGGCTCCGTCAGCCAATCCGGGCGTGGCGATTTTTGGAGGGGAAACTGGTGTCCACCACTATAAAAAATACTGATTAATTCGGAGTTTTTGGGGAAATACTGCGATAAAATGGGTTTTGACCCTGCAATTTAGCAGGCTTCCGGCAGCCCCTTTTTTTGGGGGTGCAGGTATGACCATCAGGATGAATAGATGGGCGTTATCCGGGGGGTTGCCAAGGGAGGATGCAAAAAAAGTTAAATGGGGACATGCCAGGGAATAAACCCCGCTGACAAATAACAACCATCTTGTGAGGATGAGAAGATCACTGCTTCCCGGGTGTTCTGTTACCTTTGCAATGACAATACCTGTTATGAGGTTTCTGGCTTCCCGTGCCCATGTTCGCCCGGCACCCACCGTCCCCCATCCTTCGTCATCTCCTTCTTCCAGATAGGGACACCTGCCTTGATCGCTTCAATAATAAACCGGGATCCGGTGTATGCCTCTTTCCGGTGTCCTGCGGCAACGATGATGATCAGGATATTCTCACCCACTCCGAGCCGACCGATCCGGTGGATGATATCGACATGCAGGAGCCCGAACTGTTCTGTCGCGTTCCGGGCAATCTTTTCCAGTTCCTGTGTTGCGACATCCTCATACGCTTCAAGTTCCATCTCGCTGATATCGTCGTCACGGACGATACCATCGAAGACAACCACGGCACCCGTCCCATGCTTCTTTGCCGCAGCGATGAGGGCGCCAATATCGACATCATCTGTCTGAATTGCAATCATGGTTCTCCTCAATTATCCCCCCGCAACCGGCGGGAAGACGGCAATCTCATCGCCATCAACAACCATGGTCTTTGCCGCATCCGCGATCTCGATCCGTTTGCCGTTTTTCATTAAGATCACAAACTCGTGAAAAGCACCATTCTCATCAAAGATGGCAGCGTATCCCTCGGGATTTTTCTTTGCGATTGTGGTAATCAGCGGGGTAAACATCGTCCCTGCTACCACATCGGTCATAATATCAGTCCCGAGCAGTTCGCGGAACCGTGCAAAAAAACGGATCTTGACCATCACTTCTTCTTCCTCGCACGTGTTTTCTTTGCCATACCACCGCATGCTTCGCAGGCGCGATTCCTCTCTACGCAGATCTCTTCTGCATGCGCCTGCATACCGTCCCAGATGAAGAGACGCCCCGTGAGCAGTTCTCCGATGCCCAGCAGGTACTTCAATACTTCAGTTGCCTGGACCATGCCGATGATGCCAGGTGTCACACCGACAACTGGGAACACTTCGCTGGGCGGGGCTTTGGGGAAGATACATTTGAGACACGGGGTTGTACCGGGAATGATGGTGGTTGCCTGCCCGTAAAATCCCCGGATACCACCATGAAATAGTGGGATCTGTTTCGCAATCGCGACATCGTTGAGGAGGTAACGGGTCGGGTAGTTGTCCATGGCATCAACAATCCCGTCGGCTCTCCCGATGATCTTTCCAGCGTTCGATTCATCGATCTTCACATCGATGGCGTTAATCGTGATATCCGGGTTGAGTTCCTGCAATTTCTCTTCAGCAGATGCAGTTTTTTTTCTGCCGATATCCCGGTCGAAGTGGAGGATCTGCCGGTTTAAGTTCGTCTGGTCAACAACGTCCATATCGACGATTGTGATCGTCCCGACACCGGCAACGGCGAGGTAGATGGAAACCGGTGAACCGAGCCCCCCCGCACCGGCAATAAAGATGTGTGATTTTTTAAGCCGTTCCTGTCCCTCTTCGCCAAAAGACATGATCTGCCGCTTGTAGCGTTCGAGTTCCCGTTCAGAAAACATTGTTCACCATTATCCTCATCAGTGAAGTCATCTACTGCTAGTGCTCGCAGGTGCCCGCTTCATCGTGCTCATGCGAATGAGGATTTTTCTCAACCCATGGTTCGAGCCCCTTCTTTACGCGGTAATCGTTGATCGCCTTGTGTATACCTTCCTCGGCCAGAACCGAGCAATGCATCTTGATTGGTGGCAGACCGTCAAGTGCCTCGGCGACTGCCTTATTCGAGAGCTCCCACGCATCCTCCAGCGTCTTTCCCCGGACAAGTTCCGTTGCCATGCTGCTCGATGCGATCGCCGCACCGCACCCGAACGTCTTGAATTTTGCATCAATCACCACGTTATTTTCGATCTTCAAAAAGATCTTCATGATATCCCCGCAGACCGGGTTCCCGACCTCCCCGATTCCGTCGGGATTTTCTATCTCGCCCACATTGCGCGGGTTTTTGAAGTGATCCATAACCGTGTCACTATACATTGCATCCCCCTTCCTTTCCACTCTTCTGGCAGAGCGGTGACATATCCCGCAATTTTTTTACCACTTTGGGTAGTACGTCGAGCACAAAATCCACATCCCCATCCGTATTCGCGTCACCGAGCGTCAGCCGGAGTGAGCCATGCGATATTTCTACAGGAAGCCCGGTTGCAAGCAGCACATGTGACGGTTCAAGGGATCCGGATGTGCAGGCACTTCCCGTAGATGCACAGATCCCCTCGTCATCCAGCCACAGCAGCATGGACTCACCTTCAATGAACTCAAAACTCACATTAAAGTTGCCCGGCAGCCGCTTCTCGGGATGCCCGTTCAGCCGTGCATGGGGAATGTTTTCCAGCACGCCTTTGATGAGCCGGTCCCGCATCGACCGGATCTTCACGTTATGCCCGGGGATATCCGCAGTTGCCATCTCGATCGCCTTACCAAGACCAACGATGCCCGCAATATTTTCTGTACCTGCACGCCGCCGGCGTTCCTGGCCGCCACCATGGATCAGGTTCTCGATCCGCACACCTTTTTTGATATAGAGTGCCCCGGTCCCTTTCGGGCCGTAGAATTTGTGGGCTGAAAGAGAGAGCAGGTCGATGTTCTGTGCTTTCACATCGATTGGAATATTACCAATTACCTGCACCGCATCGGTATGGAAGTAGACCTTATGGTTCCGGGCAATTGCACCGAGCTCTGCGATCGGTTCAATCGTTCCGATCTCGTTGTTGGCATACATGATCGAGATCAGGATCGTCTTGTTCGTGATCGCCTTTTCCAGTTCTGCCGGGTCAACAAGGCCGTACTCATCAACCGGGAGATAGGTTATTTCAAACCCTTCCTTTTCGAGGAACTGGCAGGTATGAAGAACGGCATGGTGCTCAATCTGTGTTGTGATAATATGATTGCCGCGCTTCCGGTTCGCCAGCGCAACACCTTTAATCGCCCAGTTGTCCGACTCGCTCCCTCCCGACGTGAAATAAATTTCATCGGGATCGGCACCAAGCGCTTTTGCGGTCTGCACCCGTGCCACGTCGATCGCTTTCTTTGAGTCTCGGGCGATGCGGTAGATGGAGGAGGGGTTACCGAAATGTTCCGTGAAGTAGGGGATCATGGCATCCAGCACCTCCGGTTTTACAAACGTGGTGGCGGAATGATCCATGTAGATTGTGCGCTGTGCTCCCATACGTTCTCTCGTACCTGAATATGTGGGTTGATCCGGGGAATATTCTTTTCCACCCCGTTTATTCACAGAAACCGTTGTAGCAGTTCCCACGACCAGGGATGCAGTGTTATTCTGGCAGGATCACAAAAATTTTGTTGTTTCCTGACATTATTCACAATTGTGAATGCAATATATTATGTAACAATTGTGATAATTTAATCGTTGTGATTTGATGGAATCTCCCTGCCAGAAAATTGTTTGGGATGTCCTCCCCGCTATCCGGGCAGCGATAGCGGTCGAGCTTGTCAAGTGTGGAGTATCGCAGGTTGAAGCGGCACGGATGCTGGAGATTGCCCCCTCGGCGGTATCCCAGTACCTTTCGGGAAAACGCGGGTACCGGATAGAGTTTGAAAATGAAGTAAAAAAATCAATAGCACTGCTGGCGCAGGATCTTATCGAGAAGAAACAGATCAACGTCATCGAACGGATCTGCGGGATCTGCCGGCAACTCCGTGAAGGTAATAGCGGATGTGCCGGCCCAGCCCCTCCACGGTGTGGTACATAATTTTTTGTTCCGCATCCCAGCCGATCTGTTCCTCTGATTCTGGTGCCCCATGAATACCGCAGAAAAAACGCAAGCGCTCAAAGATATAATCGCATCGAAGGGATCGATGCTCATATCATATTCAGGAGGAGTGGACAGCGCCCTGCTTGCGGTGCTCGCGACAGAGGTGCTGGGTAACAACACCCGGTGCATACTGCTCGACAGCCCGGTTGTCCCGCGTGCAGCGATTGAGGATGCACGACAGATTGCACAGGATTATCATCTTTCGCTGGAGATCATTCCCGTTCGCGTCATGGATGATGAGCATTTTGTGAAAAATCCTGCAGAGCGTTGCTACTGGTGTAAAAAAAATTCAGCAAAAGTGCTGAAATGGCGAGAAGAGGCTTTGCACTTTGCCTGCATTGCTGACGGCATAAATGTCTCCGATAAAGGTGAGCACCGGCCCGGGCTTTTAGCAAGTACGGAAGAAGGGATAATCCACCCGTTCTTAGAGGCTGGTATAACAAAGGCAGACATACGGGAAATTGCAAAGGACAGCGGGTTTCAGTTCTGGAATAAGCCTTCAGCCGCCTGTCTCTCGTCCCGTATCCCCTATGGGGATGAGATTACAACCACAAAACTGACCATGATCGAAGAGGCTGAAGTATTCCTGCACACCAACGGTTTCTCACAGTGCCGGGTCAGGATGCACGGGAACATCGCCCGTATCGAAGTCGTGAACGATGATGTACCAAAACTGCTGGCCATACAGGACTCACTGGTGAGGGCTTTCAAAACGATCGGGTTTACCTATGTCACGCTCGATCTCGAAGGTTACCGCTCCGGCAGCATGGACGAAGTATTAACGAGAGGAGAACAACAGCAATGACTGCACACAAAGACGGACATTTACCAGGAGAGGAGATGTTCAGACACGTCCCCTGTATCCGCGTGGACGGGGAAAAAACCGAAGTCGCCACCCACGAAGTGATCGAAGAGGTCCCGTATGCCCTTTTTATCAACGGCAGGCACGCGATGACTGCCATGATGAGCCCGGTGCAGCTTGAAGACTTTGTTACCGGCTACCTCTTCACCGAACAGATCATCAAATCCCCGGACGAGATAGAATCGATAAAGATTGAGAAGAACCGCCTCAGTGTCATCACAAAAAATCTCTTCAAGGTGCTCGGCCCCAAAAAGACTATTCTCTCCGGCTGCGGGGGCAGCGCGTCGTTTATTGACACCGCGAAACTGCCGTCAATCAAATCCGGTTTAACCATCCCCGCAACGACAATCAGTCACATGATCAAGGAAGTCCTTGCGTCTGAACTGCACAATATGACCGGTGGCATTCACGTGGTCGGTCTCGCATCCCCAGGTGGTGTAATCATCCGTTCTGAGGATATCGGGCGGCACAACGCGCTCGACCGGGTGATCGGGTACGCACTGCGCAACAACGTGGAGCTCTCCAGCACGTATGCGATCTGTTCTGGTCGCATCTCTTCTGAGATGGTAAGAAAATGCCTGGTCGCAAATATCCCGGTTATCGTCTCCCGGGGCGCCACCACGACCCTTGCGATCGATATAGCGGCAAAGACCGGCCTGTGCGTCATCGGCTTTGTCCGCAGCGCAACGATGAATATCTATACCCACCCGGAACGTGTGCAGGGAGTCCCGTCACTTCCCCAGTGACCGAAGGAGACTGCATACCTGGCAGAGGTCCCCGCTACAGGGATCACCACACTCGCGGCAGGCATGAAGGGGTGCAGAAATTAATGAGCCGGCACAATAGCGCTCGATCTTTTTTTTGCTCTCCATGAGGTGGAGCATTGTGCCGGGATGCATATATTCAAAACCGGAGAGCATTGACCTGACCTCCCGCCGTAATGCATGGTGGGTGTACGGGCACTCGGGAAGTTCATTCCAGGCATCGTTAAGCATGAGATACATCGCGATCTCTTTTTCCGAAATTAACGAGAGTGGCTTGATCCTCGGAATAAATTTCCCGGATGAACCAGCACCGGAATTCCGGACGAGACGTGGCAGGTCCCCCCTGAACACATTCATCAACACCGACTGTGCCTCATCATCGAGGTTGTGACCGGTGGCAAGCTTTGTTGCCCCTGCCTGCTGTGCACCGACAACCAACGCTTTTTTTCGGAGGATACCGCAGATACTGCAGGCCTGTGTTTCCCTGCCTTTGAGAACCGTATCAAGCGAATCGCCGAACAGGTCAGTAAAAGAAATGCAGTGATGCTCAATCCCAAGATGACGGGTGAGTCGTTCTGCGGATTGGATCGTTTCTTCACGGTAGCCAATAATCCCTTCGTCGATCGTTATAGCAATAAGCCGGACATCCTGCCATGCCGGGAGGAGCTGACTCAGGAGAAGGAGGAGTGCTGTGCTGTCTTTACCGCCGCTCAGGGCAACAGCTACACGGTCCTGAGGGATGATCATCCGCCGGGTCCTTATCGTGTCTGCGACACGGAGTTCCACATCCGCAGTAAAATGAGCCCCACACAAGTGACGACCGGCATTCCGCTGGTATACAACTGCCGGATCTGCGCACAGAGAACATTCCGGCACATCCGGTTGCAGATGCTTCGGGTTCATCCATCAACCCCCGTGAGCTATCCTGATGATCCGGATCTCATCATCCGCTTCAATAACCGTATCCTCAGAGATCATCTTCTTGTTCCGCGTGACGATCACTTCAAGGGGATTTATGCCCTGTTCGAGCAGGACCTGTTCAACAGGAGCCGGGTCGTGTTCAAGAATTAAAACTTCATGGTCCGGAAGGATAAGTTTCATGCGCTGACAAGTAGTTTTGTGAGCAGGTTTCTTAAACATCCCGCTGAGGAAGGACCGTGAAAAGGGATGGTTTCCTACCCTAAAGCGTTAAAGTCCGGTTGTTGAGCAGATGGGGGGTCTTTTCTTGGTGCGTTAACGCGGCCAGTTCACGATCAACCGGTTTCTGACCTTGTTTAGTCAACGACTGATCAAAAATAGTGTATCCACGGTACGATAATCAAAACACTGCGATATGTAAAAAAATCCGGCCGCGGCATCATCCACTTATTTGATACACAGGATCAACACATACAATTACGGAAGTGTTCTGGGTGCAGGGGGCATCATCAATTCAGGAAGAAATTCTCCGGCTTAAAGAGGACCGGCATGCGATTATTCTTGCACATAATTACCAGCCAGCTGATGTGCAGGATATCGCTGATCTCACCGGGGATTCGCTCGAACTGTCAAGAGCCGCCGCCGCCATGGATGGAGAGATCATCGTATTCTGCGGGGTGGATTTTATGGCTGAGACTGCTGCTATTATCTCTCCGGATAAAACAGTCCTTTTGCCGGCTCGGGAGGCCTGCTGCCCGATGGCGGATATGATCACGGCAGACGAATTAAAATTTGCAAGATCCCGGCACCCGGATGCAGCGGTTGTCTGTTACGTGAACACAACCGCTGAAGTAAAAGCAGAGAGTGATATCTGCTGTACCTCTTCAAATGCGGTAAAAGTGGTAAACTCGGTAAAAGAAGATCAGGTAATTTTTGTTCCCGACCGCAATCTTGGACGGTACGTCCAGCGGTTTACCAAAAAAGAGATCCTGCCATGGGAAGGGTTCTGCATCGTGCACGACCAGATCACGACGGCTCAGGTTGCCTCTGCACAACAGGCACATCAGGGTGCGGTGCTGCTTGTCCACCCGGAGTGCCGCCCGGAAGTGATCGATCTTGCAGATCACG
>JAPKXT010000142.1 GCA_026394695.1 Methanoregula sp. | reverse complement strand
AGTGACTTCTGTGACACCAGCCACTTCAGCAACTTCGCGCTGGGTGCGTCGTTCCCCGCCAAGAATAGATGAGATATAGATTGCGGCTGCAGCAACACCGGTTGGGCCCCTGCCGCTTGTTAATTCGCGTTCTCCTGCCTGGCGCAGGATCTCGACAGCACGGCTCTGAACTTCACCTTTGAGCGTGAGCCCGGAGCAGAAGCGCGGAACGTAATCAATGGGGGATGTCGGGAGAAGTTTGAGCCCGAGTTCCCGGGAGATGAACCGGTATGTCCTGCCAATCTCTTTTCTGGATACCCGGGATACTTCTGCGATCTCATCAAGGGTACGAGGTACATTGCACTGGCGGCAGGCTGCATAGAGTGCTGCTGCTGCAACACCTTCGATACTCCGTCCTCGGATCAGGTTCTTGTCAACCGCATCCCGGTAGACAACAGCTGCAGTTTCACGCACGTTTCTCGGGAGCCCGAGTGCCGATGCCATACGATCCAGTTCTGAAAGGGCGAATGCAAGGTTGCGTTCGGTTGCATTACTGACCCGGATGCGGCGCTGCCATTTGCGGAGCCGGTAGAGCTGTGCACGGTTTTTCGATGAGATTGCCCTGCCATACGAGTCACGGTTGCGCCAGTCAATCATCGTTGAAAGACCTTTGTCGTGGATCGTGAATGTCATGGGAGCCCCGACACGTGAGCGCTTCATGCGCTGGTCGTGATCGAATGCACGCCACTCAGGACCGCGGTCAATGAAGTCATCATCAATTACAAGACCGCAACCCTGGCAGACCAGTTCTGCCCGTTCGTAATCGTGGACAAGCTGCCTGCCTCCGCACTCCGGACAGACCGTCTCGGTATGATTCTCCGCCTTCTTCTCGGTCTCTTTTCCCTTCGTTCTTAATTTGAGTGCTTCCCTCTCACTCTGAAGGACTTTTAATTTTTCAATTTCCTGCATCAACATTCTCCAATAGTATTTTTTTTTGCTGAATTGCAAAACCGGCGTATCCCGGGTAGTATGTTATCATTTTGCGAAGAGCTTTTCATTCGGCTGAACCGTGCACTTCTCGCGGCAGAGAACCGCAGCATACGGTGCTTTGACATTGCCAAAGAGGTCCAGGATCTTCCCCACAGGTTTCATCCTGCGATCAGAGACTTCGCTGTATAAGGGGGGAAGCTGTGCGGCATCACATTGTATAATAAGCATCCGGTTGCCAACGGTGCTCATCGCTCGACCAACAACTTTCACATAACACCCACAAAGATACAAAATTACTGAAATAATTTAGTAACTTATATATATCATTCACAACCGTATTTAAATATTGCGTGAAAGTATAAATAAAATTTCAGGAAACAAGAAACTGGTCGATATTTAAAGATGTAACCTGTTTACACTCAGCATCAGTAAGTCCGGCCCCTTTTGCGACAACAAATTTCGCGCGTTCGTCCAGCAGATCATGGGGGGCGTGCGCGTCTGAGTCCACTACAATCTGGCATTTGGTTTCCCGTGCAACCAGAACCACGTGGCCATTTGTCCGGTTATGCCCTCCTCTTGAAGTGATCTCCAGGGCGATACCGTTCCTGGCGGCCAGGAATGCATCTTCTCTGGTGATGAGCCCCGGGTGCGCAAGCACGTTTACGTATTTGCATGTGCATGCCGCATGGTTTGTGCCGGCTGCCACCGGCTCAACAGAGGTTTCACCGTGAACAATGACAATATCTGCCCCATAGGTCTTTGCTGATTTTGCCAGATCTGCGATCTGCGATGGAGGAACATGGGTTATCTCAACACCGCAGAGCAGTTTAACACCAAAAATCTTTGCGGATTCCCGTACCTGTTCAAGAGATTTAATGACAGATTTGGTGTTGGATGTATCAACATGATCAGTAATTGCAACAGTTGTATAGCCAAGTACGGCCATCCGTCGAATTAACTCAATAGGGAGCATCTCTCCATCAGAAAGTATGGAATGGGTATGCAGATCATATAAACCGCTCATCGTTTCACCTCAAGTCTCTGGGCAACTTTTTTGATAAGCGCCTCTTTACCTTCCTGCCACTCGGCAACAATCCGACCCTCGTGTCGCGTCCAGTGAGCGGGATGGTGGTGATCCTCCATCCTGAACACAATCCCGGCACGTTTCAATGCGCGTTCGAGATCGCTGATGACCGGCGCCTTTACTCCACGATTCAGTGATACCCGCCGCCCCTGACGACGTGAATATGCCGCGTTGAAATAACAGGGATATAATATGCACTCGCCTTGTGCCATTATGAAGAGAATTTGTGGGTCAAGGTATAAACAGTGTACGCTCGTACCTTGTACTATGCATCACATCGACGTCCGGATTGAGAAGGATATTTACGACGTCAACAACACCCTTGCCGACAAGAATTCGAAGCACCTGAAATCTCATGGCGTCCGGGCGTTTGACCTGCTCGGCGCAATCGGTTCAGGAAAAACAGCACTCATAGAGCGCCTTAATCCTCTCCTCACTAAAAAGGGATTGCGTGCGGGTGCCATTGCCGGCGATGTGTATGGTGACGATGATTTCAAGCGGATTGTAGCTCTGGGTATTCCGGCATTCAACGCAAATACCGGAAAGGAATGTCATCTCGATGCCCACTTGGTGGAACATGCCATAGATCACCTGCCGCTCAATGATATTGATATCCTGTTCATTGAGAATGTAGGCAATATGGTCTGCCCTACGGATTTCCGTCTTGGGGCAGAGAAAAGAATTGTTATTGTGAGTTCAACAGAAGGCGATGACGTGGTAAACAAGCATCCAATGATGTTCCGTGACTGCACGATCGGTGTGATCAACAAAGTTGATCTCGCCCCTCTTGTGGGAGCTAATCTCGACCGGATGGAGTCAGACATCCACCGCTATAATCCCCGGATGCCGGTATTCAGGACCAACCTGAAGACGGGCGATGGTATCGCAGCCCTCCTTGATACCATTCTCTCGTAAAAAATCATATAAATCGAATCACTGTGAGAGAGAAAAGATCCCCGGATTTTTTTCTTAATGAGGTTGTAATGTAATCCCACCTGTCCCGGGAAATCTTACAAAATTATCGGGAAATACTATAAATAATTCTGAAGGGAATATATAGAGCACCATCTTTGGGACAGGTTTCTCAAAGAAATATAATTGAGAGTGACACCATGCAGTGGCAGGGAGAATCAGTACGAAAAATAACCGGTGGCAGACGCCGCCCGGCACAGATGAAGCGAAGAACAGAGATCGGGCTTGCACCCGCAGATACCCATATTGGTGATGACCGGAGAAAAAATATCCGGACCACCGGTGCGAACCAGAAAGTCCGTGCGCTCCGGGCAAGCTTTGCAAACGTGACCAACCTCACAAACGGCGAATGCAAAAAGGTTAAAATCGCGAGTGTTGTTGAGAATGGGGCAAACCCGAACTACGTGCGGCGAAATCTTCTGACCAAAGGCGCAATCATCAAGACGGAGATTGGAAATGCCCGTATCATGAGCCGCCCGGGTCAGGATGGCGTTATCAACGCAGTGTTACTCGAATAACCAGGATATATCAAAATCCCGGCACAATTTTTTTAGGATTTTTCTTGCAGTCATGAATACTTTTTCCCCTTGGGATAATGCATCAAAATAATAATAATCTCCGATCCTTAAGTGTACATTAGTATTCAGCAATCTTTTTTCTTTCAGCCCTCCACATAGTCTAGCTATGCGAAGGATCTATTATCGTTTCCCTCAGCGGGTGGATCTGTCGTTTGCGATGGGTATGCCGTTTAACGAGACGCTGAAGTACATCGCAGGTCTCGATAATGCGGAGTCAACCAAGACGACCGGAAAGGAACTGGTGAAGGTAAAAACCAAAGTTAAGATTGCGATAGACCGTGCGACATTTGGGGACATCACGCCGGATGTCCTGCGCCCGGGTGTGATCACGGAAGCAGCTGATATGCAGGTATCTGTGCTCGCGCTTGCACTTCGCGGTGGTGGCAAGGTTCCGATTGCAAATGATGTCTTTTACATCAGATTAACTGATCAGGTATCAAGGACTGATATTGATATTGCAAAAGAAGGGCGGGGCGAGGGACTGGACGCGCTGGACATGAAAAATATCCTTCTGGGTGCACCGAAGTGAACCTTAAAATCACGGTCGCGGCACCTTTTAAGCATACCCGAAAGACCGGGATGCGAAAGAATGAGCTGGTCTATTATTACTCACTCGACCGGAAATGGATGAGCACCGAGCAGGCAGGTATCCTTCTCCAACGGGCGGAAGAAGAAGGACTTTTAGGTCAGAAGAATGGAGTTTTCTCCCCCCTCTTTGATACTACATCGATCACAATTCCAGTCGGTTTCAAACCAACGTCTTCAATTTTTGAGCGCACTGATCCATTGGGGGAACTGATCGACAGGATAGCAAAAGCGCAGGGAATGATGGAAACGGATGTAGTTTCTGAGATGAACCGGATCATCAAAGAACGGTTTGATGGAAATCTCCTTCCTGCGGCCGCACTTGTCCTGCTCGCAAAAAAATATAATGTTCCCTTCAAGGACAAAAGAGAAGCGCTCACCGGAACCGTGAGAAAAGGTAGCTAAAACCTCGTTACCTGATTTTTTATTTCGGGTGACCGGATACGACAAGACCGTATTTGAACAATAAAGTATTTCGTTACGATATTGCGTACATATCATAAGGCAGATTTGGCAAGGTGGATTCATGACAGGGCGCAGAAACGATCCTTGGGATAAACCGTGGGTTTCCATAGCTGTAGTTATCGGTATAATTGCAGTTGTGGCAATTGCACTTGTATTTTTTATAGGAAGCGGGAATATATCGGATCAGTCTCTCCCGGGAACGACAACTCCGATTCCTTCAGGTTCCGGCACTCAGGTGACACAGGTATCCGGAACTGGAGCATCCCAGATGACGATTAAGGTACCAACGACAGTCAGCATTCCGGTCACCGGAGTATTTGTTAAAATCAGTTATATCGGTGGCTTTGCAGGTACGTATGGTGTTAATGGCGTGGTGCAAAAAGTGAGAAATTCCGGTGACAGGCTGTATGAAATTACCAATGCGACAGGAAACGTTTCGGCAACCTTCAAAAAGGAAGATGGGTCAACGAGTCACGACATAACTGTCGAACTTTGGCAAAACGGGAAATCATTAACGTCTGCGAAGAACTCAACGCCGTTTGGCACAGCCAGTATCAACTATACCCTTTAGCGATTTTCTTCTCTTTTTTTAATTTTGATTAAACTATAAAAAAAATTAAAAAAGTTATATATATTATCTTCTGCCGGCTTTTACCTTCTTCTCTGCTTTCTCTCCCTCAACCTTGGGGAAGAGTTCTTCAAGGGTTTTGTCTCCATAGGTGGTTACGCGGGCATTTATCTGAACGAAGTCAGCGGTGATCTCATTTGACCGGATCGTCTTTCTCCTGCGCTCTCCTTCCATTGTCGGGTGGAACCCGACACCGGCTGTCATGAGCAGTTTCTTGCGTCCTGCGCCCGGCAAGCTCTTCTTTGCAGGTATTCCGGTCCGATCGGATGCGCCGGTAATCAGGATCTTGTAGCCTGCAAGTCCCATTGCACCTGCATCGATCTCCTCTCCGATACGTTTGCCTACGATTGCACTTGCTGCGCCACCACTTGCATCCACATTAAAAGCGCGACCGGTCTTTGGGTCTGATACAACGATTTTTAATTCCACCATTTTGTATGCTCCGTATTGATTTTCATCAAAAAACCCAGGTATAGGATTTTTTCACGTCTCTGGCTGCCGGCTGGTTCACCTGCACATGAGAAGTACCCATTTTATTATACTGGTACGCTATTAAACCCTCGCGTCTGCTGCGAACTCATTTCCCCCAAAAGGGGTCACCTTTCCGGCGCATCGTCGTGAATTCACCAAGAATTTCCTGCGTGCTCACGTTCAGTGTTTTGAGCATCTCACGTTCGAGCACTTTCACATGCCGCTCCGGAATGTCGACGAACAGATCATCTCCAATGTTCAGCTGCCTCCCGACCGTTACACCTTCAATTGAGATTGCGACTTCGAGTCCGGCATCCGCTTCACGAATAGATTCCTGCCGGAGCTGCATGGATTTGAGGTGACCCACTTTCTTTCCATCAGTTTTGATGAGGTTTACATCGCTGCGCAATTTCCCGCCAAGCACCCGCACTCCTACAATTGCAGGGTTGCTTTGCCGGAATACACAATCGGGAAGGAGCCGGATCTTTGCCGGCATGACAATATGCTCAAAACGCTGCTTCTCCAATAACCGTTTCTGCTCGTCCCGCCACTCAAGATACTGGTCGATAAGCTGGTAGATTACCCTGCCCTCAAACACTTTTACCTGTGTGTAGAGGGGGTTTTTGATCATATCAGCAGCGTCAGGAAGGATTGGGGTATTAAAAGAGAGGAGTACACGAAAAACCGGGTTTTTGATAGTCTCGGTGTCGATCAGGTCGTGCCGGCTCACCGGCCCGACTTCTGCTCTCATTACACCGATCCCTTTTCCTTCAAGCTCCTTGCAGAGCGCTTCCAGGGCCCCGATCGTGTCAGCTTTAATCACGATTCCTTCATCAGCAAGTTTGACGTGAATCTCCGTCATCTCTTTTTTTATCTTCGCCTCGACTTCCTCACGGTTACCACGGATTACAAAAAATGGTGATCCTGCAATTACGTTCTCGAGGTTCGGGGCGGTGACCTTTATCCCCGCCGCTGCGGCCACGGATTTTACCCGCTCGAACCGGTCCTCAACAAGAATCTCTTTCATCGGGCGGGGTTTTAAGAGCGACCGCACTTTGGTCACCACGATATCACCCTGCGTAGCAACTGCGATTTCATCACCGATAGCTAGGGTTCCGTCGTACAGGATTACATCAAGTGTAGTCCCGAGTCCCCGCTCTTCTTTGACTTCAAGAACGGTACCTGCGCCCGGGCCTTCAACCAGAAGGGTGAGTTCCTCTCCCATATACCGCTGGGCAAGTCCGATCATTACAAGCAGCAGATCTGAAATGCCTTCTCCTGTGTGGGCGCTGACCGGCACAATAGCAAGGTTTCGCTTGAAATCAGACACCCGGTCGAACCGGTCTGCAGAGAAGTCAAATTCGGAGAGTTTGCCAACAATCTCGTAGGTCTTGTTCTCGACGTCACCTTTGACCCGGTCGTTTTGTTTTGCAAACGATACAAGGAACGATTCGTTCTCAAACACCCTCCAGCCATGGATACGGTCAATCTTGGTCGCGGCAATGACAAACGGCGTCCGGCAGCCCCTGAGGATCTGAAGTGCTTCGATCGTCTGGGGCTGAAATCCCTGGTTGATATCGACAACAAGGATTGCCATGTCAGCTAATGCCCCGCCGCGTGCCCGCAGGGTGGTGAATGCACGGTGACCCGGGGTATCGATGAATAACAGCCCGGGAATGTTGAGGGATTTGCCAATTGTCCCACCCATGGATCGTATTGCATCTATGGGTACAATTGTTGCACCAATGTGCTGGGTGATTGCTCCCACTTCGGTGCTTACTACCGATGATCCGCGGATACGGTCTAAAAGAGAGGTCTTCCCATGATCAACGTGCCCCATAACGCAGACAATCGGCGTCCTGATCTTCGGGTTATCCGCCATCTCTTCCCCCTCGCGCTCGTTCTCTCGCTCTGACGGGGGAAAAATATTCCCCTTTCCTTGTGCACTATCGTGTTAAGTGCCACGCCTCAATAATAAGGAATTGTGTTCAGAGCCACCTGATATGTAATGGATACCTGACCCTATTAATAATCACCTTCTGTTCACTTGAGACGGTACCCGCACCATCGTATACGTGCCATTTCCTGTCAGGCGATGGATCTGCAAGGATACATTAATCAGAGTCCGGTGCAAATGTAAAAGGGACATCTGCCAGGGTAGGGTAGTTGGTTATCCTAGAGGACTGTGGATCCTCCGACCCGGGTTCGAATCTCGGCCCTGGCCTTTTCTTTT
>JAPKXT010000021.1 GCA_026394695.1 Methanoregula sp. | reverse complement strand
GCGTTTGACAATCTCACTCAAGACATCGCGGATCTTTTCCGGATCTGCCTGCTGGAATCCCTGGAGAGAGATACCGGCTGGAATCACTTTAAGTCCTGCAGCACATTCGTAAATTGCATCATTGACATTTGCCTTACCAGCTAGAACTTCATGGAGGGTGACCGGTACATCCTGAAGACCAAGAAGCAGGCCGACATTTGCCATACCGATATCAGCATCCATAAGAAAGGTTTCTTTACCAAGTTGGGCAAGCATCGTTCCGAGATTAACAGCAACGGTTGTCTTTCCAGTCCCACCTTTTCCGGAAGCGATCGTGTAAACCTTGACCATTGAACACCCTGTTGTGTGATTATTTCTATTTAATTTATATAAGATTACCCAATTATTCCCGCATTCGGATTATCCTCCCCAATTTAAAATTCTATGGGTAATTCTATGTGTATTTGTTGTAACCCGCTTTGAAATAACCTCCGGTATCTGATTCTCTCTCTCCTGCCAGACACCCACAAGGGCTTACATTCGCCACGGATTTTATTGGTGATAGCCTCCACATCCATAGTCTCAAAAGTATCGATATCTTTTTCAAAATTGCTGGAATTCGAATCTGCCTGATGCGAGGGCTCATCTGTGGGGATGTACTTCTCATCCGGACTTTGGGTATAAACCCGTGATTGCCGGGTGATGGCAGCTGAAGGCTTATGAGCTGTTGTTGTTGAATGGTCGGTAACGGTCTTCTTTGACGGTTCCGGTGGATGCAGGCTTTCAACCGGGACGAAGTGATTTAGTGCAGCCCACTCTGGAAGACCCGGCTTCTGGTAGTTTTTTATCGGCATATCCTTTGCTGGTTTTGGACGAGTCAATAAGGATTTTTTTTCCGGTTGTGGTTGGGTTGAAGGGGCAGGAGGGTGGGGAGAATGTTCTGCTTTTCCGGCTTTTACGATCCGGCAGGGTTTGTTGAATTCGAGTGAAAGCTGGACCTGTGCCTCATCAAGGGTGGATAGTGCAGCATCCACCGTTTCCTCCACAATTTTCTGTAGATCATCCCATGCAGGATCGCCAACAATGTTCTGAAACTTTGCAAGGATACGTTTACCGGATTTAAAGACAATTGTTCCGTTTGATGTCCCAAAAGAGATAGTACAGATCCCGGTGAATCGCGTCTGCTGGAGCTCCTCAAGAAGCCCCCCAAACTTCGTTTTCTTTTTTATTTCACGGAATGTACCCCTCGGGAGTTGCATTATGTTGTATTGTTACGATTTCCTACTATATAGTTTCCTTTTACTGGATGTTTTTGGGATATCTGCGCATGAAATATTCAGAAGACAGGAAAAGTTATTGTTTACCATTAACCCATTCCGGAAGAAACCGATAGTTTTTTTGCATTGATTTTACACGATTACCCGCATTTTGCCCGAAACCAAAAAGAAAAAGACCAACCTTTTAATAGAGAAAAAACAAGAGTGAATTATTTATCCGGGGGTAAGGAAATGCTGAAGCCATTATTAGAGGAATTTCTCAAACTGGAAGGGGTATCTGCTGCAGTTGTTGTGGGCAGAGATGGATTTGTCATTGAAAGTGCGGTTTCCGGCAAGGTGGATATTGAAGCACTTGGTGCCATGGCTTCAACGGGTCTTGGGACCTCAGAAGCAATGGGTACTACGCTGGGGAAGGGCGAACTCTCACAGATGCTCGTCGAACTGGAAAAAGGCCCCATCATCCTTTCACCTCTCTCCGTTGATGAGCTGATCGCCATCGTTGCTGATACTACGGCCAATATCGGAAGGATCCGATACGAATTAAAGAAGAATAAAGAACGGCTTATCGCTGCGCTCTAATCTCTTCACGTTCATTTTTATGATATTACCTGCAGGAACTGTCAGTGAGACCGTAACCAATCCTCAAAAAGAGGAATTATTCCGGTATCTGGCATCTTTCCTTGCATTAATCGAGATCGAAACTGAATGCGGTCACGGTTTTATTCTCAATGAGAATGGGAAACTGGTCGGAGCCTATTTTAAAAAAAATAACTACGGCATTTTTCGTGGAAAGTCAGCCTTTTTACACCTGGCAATAGAAGCAACAGGCACTTCTGAATCTCCTAAAATATTCAAAGTGCGAAAATACACCGGGGAAGAATTTTCAAGAGCTGTTCAGATCGCCCAAAAAGAAGACCTGCTGATCAACGGGACCTCTCCAGGTGTGACCGCATCTGATCCGGATATAAAGATTAATAAGAGCTCAAAATTTGCTGAATATCTCAATAAAACCACATTAAATAAAATAAAAACCCTGAACGGAGTTATTGCAGTTATTACATTTTTTGATGGGTTCCCCATCCAGTGTATTGGCGATGCAGATTTTGAGCATGTGGCTGCTTCCGCTGAAGATCTCATGCGGGAAGGAACCAAAATTGCGCAGGAACTGAAAATCGGCTCCCTTGACCAGATTATTCTCGAAACAGATGAGAAAAAATTCATTATTGCACCATGCGGGGATCTTCACCTGTGTGTTTTTACCACTGCAGATGCGCACCTTGGTCTGATCCGGGTCATTTTGAAGAGTATCCAGTCAGAGATTCCCGTGGAAATCAGCAGGTAATTAACACTGGAAATGATTTTTTAAAATAAAAACATAGTAACTACCAGTATTATCCCTTGAAAAAGTCGGAGAATAGATATAGTCAAAGGTAAAAAAATAGTAAAAAGTAAAAAAATCATTTAATATAAAAGGAGATCTAGATCTAATTCAAAGCGGGTGATGTCTGGATTGAACAAAAATGACGATGACTCTTTAGATGATGTAAATTCCCTCATCAATATGATTAAAGGGACAAAAAAGAACGGGGAAGCCAAAAAACCTGAAAAAACCGCTGATACATCAAAAACAACCCCCACCACGCTCCCCTCATCAGCTGCCCGGACGGGAAGTACATCATCAGGGTCTGATGATCTTGTATTCTCCGAAGCTGATGATTCGCAGGGAAAAACCCCGCGGTCCGTTACGCCCCCCGGAGGAGCGGACAAGGAGATTACCGGAAAAGATGTAAGGGATTCTCTGGGCAAACTTCTCGCGAATATGGGAACAAACCAGCCCCAGGATTCGACACCACACCCGTTAAAAACCGAAAAGAAACAAGAGATTGAGATTATCGATGAAGACCCCAAGGCAGCGCTCCGGACAAAATCTGTAAAAACAGCAACACCCACCGCATCAGCAGAAAGCGACATTGTGACCGAAGCTGATAAAGGAATTGTCAATGTTGACCAGCTCTCCGAGATCTCTGGTCTTATCCTGCCAAAAGGGGTTTCTTTCAAGATTGACGAACTTCAACTGCACGGGCGCATCAGTTCGTTTGAAGGGACTGGTACTCTGCCGCCGGATTTTGATGACATCTGGAAGAAAAATTTCTCTACGGCAGGGTTCAAGGATCTTGATATTGGTTCAGATATCGACATCGATAAGATAAAATCCAAAGTCGAACCGAAAAAATTCGGGTTTGGCTCACTCTTCAAAGCGATCCATACCACCCTAGAAGAATACGATCCCAAGAAACACGGACCGCTTGTTGATATAACCTTCAAGCCGCAACCAGGAATTGAAGAGATCGAGATCTACCCGGTCAACGCGCCCTATGCTTATATCCAGATCATTTACGATCACACGACTCACGAATATACTTACCGGGTAATCGAACCTGTCCTGTCCGACCCGGAAAAAGAACTGTTAAAAGAGTTAAAGGAACGCCTGTTTGAAACGCTTGATATCAACACAAAAGACATTTCCAAAGAGGAAGCCGGTATAAGGTTACGAGCTGCCGCGACCGATATTATTCTTGATTTTGGCATCAAGCTCACACCATTACAGCGTGAGGTTATCCTCTATAATATGCACAAGGATTTCCTGGGTGACGGGTTGATTGATTCGGTCATGCATGACAAATACATTGAGGATATCTCATGTGACGGAGTCAATACATCGCTCTTTGTGTATCATGCTAATTATGAGTCAATGAAGACCACACTCTCGTATACGAATGCTGAGGACCTTGATTCTTTTGTAACAAAGCTTGCCCAGCGTTCCGGTAAATACATCTCCATAGCACAACCCATCCTGGATTCAACCATGCAGGACGGTTCTCGTATCCAGATGACCCTTGGCCAGGAAGTAACCGCCCACGGTTCCACATTCACCATCCGTAAATTCAAGGATGAACCGATCACACCAACTGATCTCATTGAATGGCGTACCTTCGCTCCGCTTTCGATTGCCTATATCTGGCTCTGTGTTGAGAATGGTAAATCTGCGATTTTTGCTGGTGGAACGGCATCCGGTAAGACCACCTCCTTAAATGCCATCTCTCTCTTCATCCCCCCGTTATCAAAGATTGTCTCTCTTGAAGATACCCGGGAATTGAAACTCCCCCACCCGAACTGGATCCCGAGCGTTACCCGCGACTCATTTGATACATCAGGAAGGGGTGAGATTAACATGTATGAGCTCCTGCGGGCTGCAATGCGACAGCGTCCGGAATATATCCTTGTGGGAGAAGTCCGTGGTAAGGAATGCCAGACCCTTTTCCAGGCAATGAGCACGGGCCACACGACCTACTCTACAATCCATGCAGATTCAGTAGCAAGTGTAGTCCACCGTATCGAGAACCCACCAATGGATGTTCCGAGGAACATGCTTTCGGCACTTGATTTTGTCTGCATCCAGGTGCAGGGAAGGGTTGGTGGAAAACGCATCAGAAGGAGCAAGCAGATTGTTGAGATCCTCGACATTGATCCAAGGACCAACGAACTT
>JAPKXT010000012.1 GCA_026394695.1 Methanoregula sp. | reverse complement strand
AGGTATGATCCCCAAAGTGGGCTCTGTGATCAATGCGGTGGAGAACGGGGTGAAATATGCACATATCATCAATGGCAATATCGAGCACAACCTCATCCTTGAACTTTTTACCCGTGACGGTGTCGGGACGATGATTTCCTTAAAATAACCGTTTAAAAAAATTGCAGAGCGGCATTTTATTAAAGCATAATATCAAATTTCTAGAGAGGTTACGGAATGGACAATACGCTGAAAATAATTGCAGGTGTGGTTATTGCGGTGCTGGCTGCCTGTGTGGTATTTTTTGTTATTTTCAATCAATCAGTAATACCGCCATCTCCTGCAACGGACACTTCAGCCCAGGGAAAAGTTACAGTCTATTTCTTTTACGGTGAAGAATGCCCGCATTGCCATAACGTGATGCCGTTCATCCAGAATCTTTCAATAAAATATCCTGATGCGATTACAAATTATGGGGTCCCGGAAGTAATAGTGGTTGGAAATAACACTCCGTTGATCGGCGACCGTGATATTCCTGCATACCTCGAAGGTGTGATCCTCGAACAATTAAAAAAAAAGCATTAACTGATGAAACGGAATTAAAAAAGATCCCCTCTCCTTCAAATGTTACATCACTAAACGCGACCATCAGCGCATTTTATTTCTATGGTGACGGCTGCAGCCATTGCGAGAAGGTAAAACCCCTCATCACCGATCTCCGCGAGAAATACCCCGAACTCGATATACAGATGTTGGAAGTCTACAATAACGTGACAAACCAGGAGACTTTTGCCCGGATGAGCCGGGAGTACGGTGTCAGCAGTCCAGGAGTGCCAACAATTTATATCGGTACTACTGCAATGGTCGGGGATGTTGATATTAAAAACCGTTTAGAAGCGACCTTCCTTGCCGAGAAAGAGCGGATCGCTTCCTGTAACGGCACTGCCCAACCTGTGACACCAGATAAGACTCCCCCCTGCACACAGGATTCTCCGCAGCTCAGCCTGCCGCTGGTAATCTTCGCAGCTATGGTTGACAGTGCCAATCCCTGCGGGTTGTCCGTGCTGGTCTTCCTCCTGATCCCGATGATTGCTGCCGGGAGCAGGAGGCGCATCCTGCTTGTCGGTGGTGCGTATATCACCGCGATGTTCCTGTTTCATCTTCTCGTAGGAATCGGGCTTTTCTCGGTGTTCTCCCTCTCCGGATTCTCACGGACTTTCGCTCTTCTCGGGGGAGCAGTTGCTCTTCTTCTGGGGATCATAACAATCGCCGATGTGCTCCGGAACAAGGAGACCTTTATCCTGTCCATACCGGAATCGCAGAAAGGACTGCTCGGGAACTATATCCGTATCGCGTCGCTTCCCGCAGCCTTTGTACTGGGGATCCTTGCCGGCATCCTCGGTTTTTCCTGTACCGGGGGTATCTATATCAGCATACTTGGTCTCATGGGAAGGGAGATGACAATAATGTCCGGGTTACCGTGGCTTATTCTCTATAACCTTGTTTATATCCTCCCCCTTATCCTGATCACACTTCTCGTTGCGTATGGCATTTCCCCGGAACGGGTTGACAGCATGAGGGCAGAGTACAAGCGGACGATCAGAATGATTATCGGCGTCATACTGGTAGTTCTCGGGGCAGTTATCCTTCTCGGCTGGATAGGATAAAATCATTCACAAATCCTTACGTTTTTTAAAAAAAGCATCATCAGGGAAGATTCCCGTCCCCGAAACATTCCCTCTGACGGTCTTCACTCATTGCAATAAGTTGTTCAAAAATTTTCTGAACTGCTACAGGATCAATTTTATATTCAACTGCCTGTTCAAAAACCGATTCCAGAACCTCAGCAGTCCGGTGCTCGTCATGAATTGGCATCCCTGCATGAATCTTGAACTTTGCGATTTTTCTGGCGTAGTCCTGCCGTTGTGCGATGAGACGGATAATTTCCCTGTCTACTTTGGTGATATCATCTCGTATCTTCTCGAGGGACATATGATGTACATATCTGATATCTTTAAAATAAACGTAATCCTTACCATCCCCAATACCAAAACAGATAACAGAGAACTTTCTTATTTGATCAGGTACTTATATGCTCGAACGAATTTCCCGACGCGAAGAATTTGATCTTTTTGTGGCCTGGATAGCGATATCACTTGCATTTGCGATTATTTTTCTCCGTGACATCGGACAGGCAGATCCGGTTATTGCCCTGTTATTTCTGGGCATTTCCTTATTTACCGTCGGAATTGGTTTTATCCTCCACGAGATGGCACACAAATTTTCCGCAATACATTATGGTTTCTGGGCAGAATTCCGGAAAGATAATATCATGCTTGTTGTCGCTGTTGCGCTTGCAGCTCTTGTAGGAGTTGTCTTTGCCGCTCCCGGTGCGACAGTAATATATGATACCACTGGCAGAGGTATCAGCCGGGAACAGAATGGAAAAATCTCGGTTTCAGGACCCGTAGTTAATCTCCTGCTTTGTATCCCTTTTGCTGTCTTGCTCATCTATGGTGGCGGTGGAATGTCCCTTACCGGAAATATTGCTACGATGATAGGAATGATTGGTTTTCAGGTAAATGCGATGATAGCCGCATTCAACATGCTTCCTGTCAGCGTACTTGATGGCAAAAAGGTATTAGCCTGGAACAAGGCTGTCTTTGGGATAATGATTATCGCAGCGTTTGGTGCACTTCTGACTTCATTCGATCCAACAATATTCTCTCATCTTCTTTAAACAATTTTTTTATTCCTGAATATCCAAAACAGCAATAAAAATTCTTGAATTCTCTTGCCTCAGGGAAATTTGGCCTTTAATTTCTTAAGCACTGCCACAACCGTCTGCCCTTTCTCAAATGCATTCTTGAGCGCAGTCGGGTGATTTTTGATCCCTTTGAATTCATCCATATTATTGGCAATGATATTGTCATAATATTCAAAACCAACTCCATTGAAAAATGCGGTAATGGCAGGAAAGGCGGCATCAAACACATTATCCCATGAAAGTCCGGCTGTTGAGATAAAGACTCCTTTGTGCTGAATGATGTGCTCATTGGGAAAAAAGAGTGTCTTTAAAATAAACTTCCTCGCCCAGAGATACTGCCCCCGATCAATCAGCCCTTTGAGTTCTGCAGTAATTCCCATTGTGTAGATCGGGGAAGCAACAGCAATGGCATCTGATTGCATCGTCCTGCACGATGCAGTCTCCGGTTTTATGACAGGTGTTGCACCCCCTGCAGGGTGTGTAATCAAGGTCTTTAAGGACTACCTTCTCTACCAATGCGCCGGCAGTTTTTGCACCGGTTAGGAAACTATCCAGCAGGGTTTCTGTATTCCCGTGCCTGTGCGGGCTTCCCGATATGCCAAGAACTTTTATTTCCATGACCTATCACTAAGCAAGACGCTTTCTCAATTCTGCAATAACATCTCTTCCGAGTTTTTCAGCGTCTGTTTTTGCGGTTGGATGGTGTTCGATCGCGCCTTTCTCGTCAACCCCATTGATCATCAGGTAGGAGATGTCGGCGTCCTTGATGTCGATGACATGGTAAAAACATTTGACGGACGGGATGGCGGCTTCAAAGACATGGTCCCAGTTCTGTCCGGCGGAAGCAAGGAATACCCCGAGCCTCTTACCCTTACGCTCCGAAGGAACAACGGGAAGCTTGAGCACGTATTTCCGTGAGCGGAAGACCTGAGCACGGTCGATTAAGGCCTTTGGCTGCGAGGCGATACCCATGCAGTAGATAGGCGAGGAGAGTAAGATAACATCTGCTTCGATTATCTTGTTATGGTAGATGTCCATGCCATCGCGCTGAACGCATTTATTCAGTTTCTCGCATGCGTTGCATCCTTTACAGGGATTGATGTTGGCGTCCGTCAGGGCTATCTTCTCGATGACCAAATCCTTGTCAGCGGTCATCCCGTCCAACACCCAGTCCAGCAAGGTCTCTGAGTTGCCATGCCTGCGGGGACTTCCGGCAAAGGCGAGGACTTTGATCGGCATAGCAGTTTCTTGTAGCGGCAATACTAAAAAGGTTGGTTTTTGCTCTATCTCATATGAAAAAAGTTTAATGAATCAAACTTTCTTAAAGCAGAGATACCAGTCTTTGCACTCGTACCCCTCTGACATCCGCTTTTCCATCTCTGCTGCCGTTTTTGGCGGAGGAACGACAACCTTATCGCCAGGCTGCCAGTTGGCAGGTGTGGACACTTTGAACTTGTCAGTCGTCTGGAGTGCCTTGACCAGCCGGATGATCTCGGGCATGAACCTTCCGTTCTGGAGCGGGTAGTAGATCATCGCCCGCATGATGCCCTTGTCGTCAATGAAAAAGACACAGCGGACGGCCGCCGTCGAAGATTGCCCGGGGTGAATCATGCCGTATTTTTTGGCCACTTTCATGGTCAGGTCGGCAATGATCGGGAATGGGATGGTTACACCCATCTTCTCTTTTATATCGTGCACCCAAGCGAGGTGCGCTGAAATACTGTCCACAGAAAGGCCGATCAGGTGGACATTGAGCGACTTGAGTTCATCGTAAATATTTGTAAAGGCCATGAACTCTGTGGTGCAGACCGGCGTGAAGTCAGCCGGGTGCGAGAATAGCACCACCCATTTTCCTTTCAGGTCCGAGAGCTTGATTGGCCCCTGTGTGGTCTCTGCCTCGAAATCCGGGGCCGGCTCCCCGAGAACGGGGAAGGTGATGCAGGTATCGTCTTCCATGGTCTCACCGCCGACACATGTTATGGCATGACCTCATCGAGCTGTGCTTTTCCATATACGTATGCAGGCATACCGGAAAGCAGGAAGGCGACACGGAGCGCCTCTTCAACTTCTCCTTTGGTGACCCCGAGGTTCTTTGCACCGGCCAGCTGGGCGTGAACTGCATGCTGGTCACGCAGGGCTGCCGCAATCGCAATGGCGATCAACTTTTTTGTTTTCCTCGAGAGTTTGCCATCGTCCCAGATATGCTGCTCAAATCTCATAACGAGATTGAACATTTCGGGCTCATTGGTCGTCAACTCCCGGAAAAATTTCGGCACTTTGCCAATCTTCTTCTCAAGGCTTTTGAGTTCCTTTTCCGATCCTTTCTTTGCTACCGTTTTTTTTGCTACAGCCTTTTTAACAGCCATCGTTACACACTCTCCAGTTGCATGGGTTCACCGCAGCAGACAAGTTCGCCGCCGCCGCTCTCTTTCACAACAACAACATTGCCGCAGATCTCACACCGGAAGACCTGCCCTTCTTTTGAGACGTTTACCATGTAGAGATCCTCAATGTAATCCAGATAAACCTGGGAGCAGGAATCCTGCTCACATTTTTTAGTTGCAGGAACTCCCAGAAGTCACACTGCTGTACTTTTGCCCGAAAAGAAAAATGAGAATTTTACTGGTTGCTTTTGCCACGTTTTGGCGGATTTTTGGCATCTTCAGGTGTCTTGATGTCCGGGCGGATGTGCGTTATCGGGAAACACGCGTATTCTTCGCAGGCACAGGCAGGACATTTCCTGAGATCCTGCTCGCTCTTGTCCAGCGTAAGTTCCTTTCCGCAATCAATGCACACATATTTACCCGCGCCGACTTTCTGTCCCGCGGTGTACGTCTTCTGTTCAGTCAAACGATTCACCAAAACTTTCATGCACGTCAAAGATATATATGGGTTGTGTTCGTGCCACCCGGTGTTCCATTCTCTCCCCGTAATGTGACAGGTGCCGGTACTTATGCAAAGCTATATTGTGGTTTTTCACTTTCACTTCTCTATGGGAAAAAAGGTGATCGGCCTGCTTGGGAGTCCCCTGTCTGATGGCAACACGGCAAAACTTCTTGATCGGGCACTGAAAGGTGCTGAGGATGCCGGCTGCATTGTTGAAAAAATTCTCGTCACCAACCTTGATTTCCAGGCATGTGAGGAAATGATGTTCTGTAAAGACCATGATACCTGCATCATTGACGACGACATGCAGCAGCTCTACCTGAAATTCAAAGAGATGGACAGCCTCATCATCGCCACACCGGTTATGACCCTGGGAATTCCTGGCAAACTCAAATCGATGATGGACCGGTTCCAGGTCTTTTTCATGGCCAAGTATATACGAAAAAAGCCGTTGGTCTCAAAGGAACGGCGAATGGGACGCAGGGGACTGTTCATTTGCATCTCGGGTATGAAGATCCCTGATGTTTTTGTTGGCGGAAAACTGACCGTCAAGGCCTTTTTTGATATTATTGACTGCCAATATACCGATGAGTTGCTGATCAGCGACATGGATACGATCCGCGACATTACGGCGCACCCGGATTTGCTCCAGGCAGCCTACCAGAAGGGGTATGCACTCGGAAAATCACTCACAGGATAATCTCTCACGTAACAAACCCTCTTTTCACTCTTGAAAATCCCGTTGTTGCGGGAACGCTCCGGATAATTTTTTCCCTCGTTACGCTAGAGCAGTCCCCGTTCCTTCATGCTCAGGTAACCGTTCTTTGTCACAATAATATGGTCGATCAGCTGGATTCCCAGCAGCAGTCCTGCTTCCCTGAGTTGAGTGGTGATCGCAATATCCTGCGGGCTGGGTTCGAGCGAACCCGATGGATGGTTATGAACGCAGATGACGGATGCAGCCCGATCAGTGATCGCATCGGCGAAGACCTCACGGGGGTGAACAAGGCTATGGTTGAGCAACCCTACGGTGATAATCCTGCTGTCAAGCACCTCTCCTGCGCCATTGAGAGTGATACAGATGAAATGTTCCTGCCGTTTGTCCCGCATCCCGGCTATAATGGTGAGTGAGAGGATGTCCTGCGGTTTTGTTACTTTGATACTATTCCCGCCAGCGGGAGCACAATAGCGCCTTCCCATCTCAAAGCACGCCATGATCTGGGCAGCCTTTGATGGACCGATTCCCATTATTGAGATGAGATCATCGTACCTGATCGTGCCCGGACGGTCTTTTAGGAGCCCGCAGATCTCTTTTGATATCACTCGGACATCCCTGCCCCGGGTGCCTCTTCCAAGGATCGATTCGATCAGTTCCTGATCGGTGAGCGAGGTCACTCCTTTCTTGGCAATCTTCTCGCGTGGCCTGTCCCGTTGAGGAACATCTTTCATCATCTTCATAGAAAAAACCCGGCAGGCAGGAAACGGAAATAACCGGTCACCCTGTGGTGTGTCAGGAGTACTTTTTGGTACAGCAAATATCTTTCTTTTTGAACCGGGAAAAACAGCAATTTTGCTTTATTAATAATCTTTAAGTTAAAATCCCACCATATCCTATGCTCATGGCAACCATTGAGAATGCAAAAGAGGCGTTTGCCGGTGAATCCCAGGCAAACCGAAAATATCAGGCGTTTTCTGAAAAAGCTGCTGCCGAAGGGTTCAACAACATCGCAACTCTTTACAAGGCAGCATCCGAGGCTGAGGCCATCCATGCAAAAAAACTATTGAAGGTACTGATGGCAATCGAATCCACGCAGAAAAACCTTGAAACCAGCATCGCAGGTGAAACGCACGAGTTCACCCATATGTACCCGGAATTTGTTAAGATGGCTGAGACAGAAGGTAAAAGTGATGCGGTGCTTGCTTTTACCCATGCCATGAAAGCCGAGCAGGTTCATGCAACCCTCTACAAAAAAGCACTTGATATGGTAAAATCCGGAAAAGATATGGGGCGGGAAAAAATTTTCCTCTGCCCGGTCTGCGGGAACATCGAGATCGGCAAAGTCCCCGATAAGTGTCCAATCTGCGGTGTTTTTGGGAAACAGTTCCGGGAAATCACTCTGTAATTTTTTCCTCGTCTTTCCCATTTTCATTATCTTTCTTTCCCCCCTCATTTTTCCGACGGTGAAGCCAAACCATGACAAGGATAATGGAAACCAGTGTTGCCCATGATGCAGAGTAAATCACAATGATGGGATAATTCAGGATTGTTGGTGGAGTAATTGGCGGTGGTGGGGGTGTAATACTCTCAAACTGGATAGCAACCTTGGCGGGAAACCTCTCCATGCCATCGAAATATTTGACGTACACTGTTGCGTTCCCCGACGGTATGACGCCCTTTACCGGAGCATTGTTGGTGTTGGGGAATGCAATGGATCGGGTTATCCTCCCTTTCTCATCAGCAATCTCAATGTACCAGGCATCCGGGTATGCTTTTGAATAGAAGTCTTTACCCCTCACAACAAGCGTTGAGCCCCGGGGCAGGGAAACATGCCATATGCCAATCTCTGTCTGATTTGTGAAGGAAAGGATCCGTGAGGCAGCATCATTTACACCGATTGTAACTGAACCCGATGATACAGCACAGGAAGACAACAAGGGGGTCGGAACCAAAATATTCTCTGAAGGTGCGACAGGCTCCTGGGAGCAACGGAACCTGTCATCCATGATCTGGCCGTAGTTCAACGCAACGGGGTAAATCCGGACTTCATCGAGTCCCCCCCGGAAATACTGCGGGCAGTTCTGATCTGTCAGATTATAGCTTCCCGCATCTGCACCAAGCGTGATATAATTGTTGAATTCATAGTGGATCGCCCCGGTTGCATTTCTCATGTTTCTGAGCACACCATCCAGGTACACCTTCGATGTCTGCCCATCATATGTTCCCGTTACCTGGTGCCACTGGCGTTGCGAGATACTCTCATGCTGAACGGGTATTGAGACCTCTCCGGTCCCTTCCAGATTGATAGTCCACCAGAGATCATTGCCATCATCGAACCCCAACCGGTATCCTCCATCCTCATACGTTGAGATTAAAACCTGAGGTTCGAACGAGTCCGTATAAAACCATAATGAAACGGTAATCTCCTTTTGGGGATGGTTCCGGGAGCTGAAGGGGATTTCAACATAATTGTTGATCCCATTAAAAGATGTGGCCCTTCCGCATGCTCCATTTTCAATGCGTGAAGCGCCATAAATGGCTCCAGTATTGCCATTACCTGATACATCAAAAGCATAATTACCGCTCCCCTCATTGAAGTTAAAATATACCGAAGGTTCGGGTGCGGAGTAAGAATTGACTGTTAATGCACATGCCCCGCTAATAAGATAAAAGAGAACAAGAAAAATAAGAGTGTACTTTCTCAGAGTCCCTGTATCAGGTATGCAACTCATAATATTTTATCAAAAGTGTATTGGGGCTTGTCCAAAAAGAAAGTTGCTATGATGAAGTTCAGAAAATTTCCTTTTTTTTGTCAAAATATTTATAAGACACCACACCATTTTCGAAATGATGAGGAAAGTCACCGTTTATTCAACAAAAAATTGCCCTTATTGCCGGATGGCAAAGGCATTCCTCGACAAACATGATGTTCCCTTCGAGAATATTGATGTTGGTGAAGATATCAATGCAGCCAAAAAAATGATAGAACTCTCCGGTCAACGAGGTGTCCCGGTAATTTTTGTTGATGATGAGGTAATCGTCGGTTTTGATTCACAAAAGCTGAATGAGCTTTTTAATGAAACTACTCATGGGGAAATTTATGATGTTCTGATTGTCGGAGCAGGTCCGGCAGGACTCACAGCAGGTGTATACTGTGCCAGAAAAATGCTGAATACGATTATTATCAGTGAAAACATTGGGGGTCAGGCACTGCAGTCATGGGCGATCGAAAATTACATGGGCTACCGGATGATAACCGGGGAAGATCTGATGAAAAAATTTGAAGACCAGATCAGCACACTCAATATGAGGGTTGAACTCGACCGGGTTGTCGGCATCTCAAAAGAAGACGCGTTTTTTATCGTCCGGACAATCTCAGAAAATACCATAAAAGCAAAAGCCATGATCCTGGCCCAGGGCAACCGCCCCAAAAAACTTGGTGTGGCAAACGAGGAACAGTATCTCGGGCGAGGACTTTCCATCTGTTCAACGTGTGATGGGCCATTATATAAGGGAAAAAAGGTGGCTGTAGTGGGTGGCGGTAATTCCGCGCTCCAGACTGCTGTGGAGATGAGTGAAATAGCACAATCGGTAAACCTGATCGTGCGCAGCAGTATAAAGGCAGATCCCATATACGTGAAGCTGCTCGAATCAAAAAAGAATATCGCTATACACCAAAACACTCATATAACCGCAATTCACGGCGATAAGTTCCTGTCTGCAATCACTATCAGGAATGAATCCGGTGACGAACAGAAGATCGATCTCGACGGGGTTTTTATTGAGATCGGCTGGCAGCCAAATACCGATATTCTTGACGGGTTCGTTGCACTGAATGAGAAGAGGGAGATTATTATCGATATTAACTGCCACACGAGCATGGCTGGTGTTTTTGCAGCCGGGGATATAACGTCTGTGAAAGGTAAACAGATCATCATCGCTGCCGGAGACGGAGCAAAGGCAGCGCTTGAGGCCCATGATTATCTGCTGAAGTCTGCGTCCCGGTAAGAAAAAATCCCAACCTTTTCTGGTTTTATTCCAAAAAAGTTAAAAAACACAGCGCTATAAAAAGACGCATCTGATCTCTCAATGTTGATCAAGGCTCGTTCGCATTGCTTTTTTTCGGTCTTTCTCCTTATATCCTTCGAGCAGTACAGTTGTAATATTTTTGACGGGTTTATCTGTATGCCCGGCAATATGGAATTCGCAGAACGGGCATGATGAGATTACGATATCTGCCCCGGTCTTTTTTATCTCTTCACCCCTTCGTTTACCTAAAGCTGCTGCTTCCTCGGGCATTCCGGATTTCACCCCCCCACCCGAACCGCAACAGATAGCAGGCATGTCGATGAGGTCCACAACCTGCCGGATCAGCTGACGGGGTTGTTCGGAAATACCCTGCCCGCGAAGGAGGTGGCAGGGATCGTGATAGGTGGCCTTGACAGGTAACCGTGCCGGTGGCTCAATTCCGAATTTTGTTAGCACTTCATTGATATCCATCACAACAAACGGTGTCTTGTAATCATTTTTCAGCGTGGAACCGCAACCGGCACACATTGTCATGACCGTATCGATATTACGGAACCGAAATGCATCGATGTTGCGTTTTTTGAGCGTATCCATATAGGTAAGCTGGCCGGTACGGATAAGCGGCGAACCGCAACAGACCTGCTCTTTGGGAATGATGACCCGGATACCGTTGCGTCTCAGTACGTCGATAGCGTCCAGCGCTGTTTTGGGCAGGCGCATGTTATACATGCATCCCACGAAGAATCCGACTGTTGCCTTCACCGGGCCTGTTGGTTCGATCACCTCCGCGTTCACGAGTTCTATAAATGTCGGTTCGATCCGTGTCACGGAACGCCCTGTTTCCTTTATAATTGCTGCTACTTCCTGGTGCCGTGGAAGCGTGAGCCCTTTTTTGTTTGCAAGCGCCCGGAGTTTTTCGATTGCTTTTGATGGAATCTCAATCTCTTTGGGGCACACCTTCCAGCAGATCTGGCAGCTGGTGCAGGTGAAGAGGCCCTCTTTGACCGCATCAACAATCCGGTCCCCGCTGTCACGAGGATCAAGCACGAGGCGCATTTCCTGACGCATAGCTGTGGGCCCCAGGAACTTTGTGACATCCATTGCAGGGCAGGCTGATACACAGCAGAGGCACTCGATACACTCCCGAAGCGGTTTTATGGTATCGATTTCAGATTTTGTTGGCATTTTGAGGGTATCTGATGGCTTCAGGGACGCGATCGTTTCAAGCGTTGGCAGGAGATCAACGATAAGATCCTTTTTCACCGACAGGTTCAGGGGTTCGATGGTAATGTTGTTTTGAGCTTCTTCCATGCAGGCAAGCACAGGTTCACTATTTACACGCACTGCACAGCTCCCGCATTGCCCCGATCCGCAGCTGTACCTGTACGAGAGTGTCGGATCCACCTCATCGTGAATGGCATGGAGAACATGGAGAACTCGGGCACCTTGGTTTACTTTGATTGTATAGGTCTCAAAATGCGCATCTTTGTCCTTCGCCGGATCGAAGCGGTATACCCGGACCGTGATATCTTTCATGTCAACCCCATGTTTTTCTCAATCCCATTTCTCAAAGGAGAGATGAACGTATGATTGAAAGGAGAATGCTGGGCATCGTGGGTCTGTGAAATATCGACCCGCACATGTGCCCCCCGGGACTCCTGCCTTATCAGCGCACTCCGGCAGATAAGTGAAGCGGTCAGGCACATATTCCGGACTATACAGCATTCAGCAAGATTTCCGAAAGACTCAGCCCGGATATTGGCAAGAGACAGGTTATTGACAATCTCAAGGGTCTTATTCAGATCTGTTGCGTTCCGGAATATCCCGGCACCCTTCCACATAACCTGCTGAAGTTGTGTTCGAACCCGTGAAGGATTTTCGCTTCCCTTAAGGAATGTATCAAGATACGCCAGTTTCTGGCTAATCTGATCATCATCCACGTTTTTTATCCGTTTTTTTGATTTTCCTGCAAATTCCCCGGCGCGTTTCCCGAAGACCTGTGTATCGGCAAGGGCATTTCCCCCGAGACGGTTTGCGCCATGCACACCCCCGGCAACCTCCCCGCAGGCAAAGAGTCCGGATAGCGTGGTCCGGCACTCCGGTGTAATCCGCAACCAGCCCATGATATGATGGGCCGTGGGGGCGACCTCCATCGGCTGCTTCCGGATGTCCACGCCGAATTTTAAGAACTGTTCGAGCATCACCGGCAGCCGGGTCTCGATCTGCTCATGGGGAAGATGGGTAACATCGAGGTACACCCCGCCGTTCTTCGTTCCCCTCCCCCCGTGTATTTCCGTTGCGATTGCCCGTGCAACCACATCCCGGGTAGAGAGCTCCATCCGTTCGGGATCATACCGTTTCATGAACCGCTCGCCGAGGTTATTGAGCAGGGTACCCCCTTCCCCCCGCACAGCTTCGGTTACAAGCCTCCCCCGTGCATCGTAGGGGAACACCGCACCGGTCGGGTGAAACTGGATCATCTCCATATCGATCAGTTCGGCACCTGCACGGTAGCCAATGGCAAAACCATCACCGGTACCGCTCGATGAGTTTGTGGAGATGTCATACACTTTTGT
>JAPKXT010000171.1 GCA_026394695.1 Methanoregula sp. | reverse complement strand
AAAGACAAGCTGCTCGAGTTCGTCATTGAGCCAATCCTGCAGAAGTTCAAGAACCTTGTCGGGCTGGAGAACGAAGGCAAGAAGAATGGAGTTTAAGGATTGGGAACCGCACTACTGCGAGATCCTTGCGTACTTCGGGTTTGATCGGGCCGGTGATGAGGAAGCAGCCCGGTTGCTCGCCACGCTCATACCCCGCGACAACCTGCTCTCCCTTGCAGCCCTGACGTATGGCAACCCGGTCACGGTCTGCGGCAATGCACCCTGCTTAAAAGACGAGCTGGGCAAAATCAATGGCGTGGTCTTTGCCGCCGATGCAGCGGCCGATGTTCTCAATGAACATGGCATCCGTCCGGACGCGGTCTTCACCGATCTTGACGGTGCGAGTGACCGACTCCTTGTACTAAATAAAGAAGGCACGATAGTGGTCGTGCATGCGCATGGTGATAACATTGCATTGCTCAGGCACTGGGTGCCCCGGTTCAAGGGCCCGCTGGTTGCAACTACACAGAGCAGCCCGCTTCCCCGCGTCCATAACTTTGGGGGATTTTCTGACGGTGACCGTGCAGTTTTTGCAGCGGATGAACTCGGTGCTGAACAGATCACACTCATCGGTTTTGATCTGGATGACAAGGATGTCGACCCAGTGAAACGCGGGAAACTCTTCTGGGCGCGAAAACTGCTCGCTCTTGTCGGTCATCACGTATGAGTCCAGTGGCAGTCATCCTTGATGGTTACGTGGACGAACCTGCATGTCTTGGCGTGCCACCATACATTTCGCCGTACATCCGTACGGTGGCCGGGGCACTGAAGGCTCATGGCTATACCGTGCAGTATTTCACCATCGACCAGCTCCGCAGCGATCCAATGCGGACGGCTGAGCTGAACCGAGCGAACCTGCTGGTTATGATCGCCGGTGTCACGGTGCCGGGAAAATATCTTGGCGGTACTCCCGCCTCCCTCACCGAGATGCAGCAGATTGGCCACATGGTAAGAGGGCCAAAGAAATTGGTTGGCGGGCCGATTGGGTTTGGTTATGCTGGTGAAGGAGGGCAGAAAGCGATCCGTCAGGTTATCACCGGGTTCGATGCACTGCTTACGGGAGAGCCGGCAGTTGCACTCGACAACTATCTCAATGGCAACGAACCGGCCGGCACGCTTGATTACCACCGTACCGATCCATGGAGTGTTGACGGGAGCGGGATCATCACGCAGCACCCTGACTACCCGTACGTTATGTGCGAGCTGGAGACGGCCCGTGGTTGCGCTCATGGCGCTTCGGGCGGCTGCTCGTTCTGCACCGAACCGTTCTACGGCCAGCCGAAGTACCGCAGCATTACAGGAATCGTCGACGAGGTTGCGGCCCTGCACGGACATGGAGCCCGGCATTTCAGGGTCGGGCGGCAACCGGATATCCTTGCCTATGGTGCGGGTGCAGGTGAGTACCCGGCACCCCGCCCGGACCTTTTAGAGAACCTCTTTGCGTCGATCCGCACTGCAGCGCCTGCATTAAAAACACTGCATATCGACAACACAAACCCGGCAACAATCGCGAAGCACGAAAACGAAAGTCGTGAGGCATTACAAGCAATCATACGACATCATACTTCCGGGGATGTCGCCGCGTTCGGGATGGAAACTGCCGATCCCGAAGTTGTAGTAGCCAATAATCTCAAGGCGCAGACTGAGGATGTCTTCAGGGCGATCCAGATCGTGAACGAAGAGGGGTGCATGCGGAGGGACAATGTGCCCGAACTGCTCCCGGGTCTCAATTTTGTCTGCGGACTGGCAGGGGAGACTGAAAAGACCTATGATCTCAACGAACAGTTCCTCCTGCGGGTTCGCGATGCCGGCCACTCGCTCAGAAGGGTAAATATCCGACAGGTGATGCCGTTTGAAGGGACACCCGTCTATACTAATAATACCCTTGGAAAATATGATCACCGGTTCAGGACTTTTAAGGAATTTGTGCGGCAGACGATCGATCTCCCGATGCTCCAGCGGGTCTATCCCCTCGGTACTGTACTTCACGAGGTTCGCATTGAAGTCTCCGGAGATCTCTCGTTCGGGCGGCAGATGGGCTCGTATCCGATCCTTGTCGGCATTCCTGTCCGGCTTCCCGTGCGGAGTATAATTGATGCTGTTGTGGTTGACTGGGGTATGCGATCGGTAACTGCCTTACCGGTTCCCATCGAAATCAATACGCTTCCTGCAACTGCAATAAAATGGCTTCCGGGTATCGGGAAGAAAAAAGTGGCGGCCGTGATGGCGAAGCGGCCCTTCAGGACTATGGAAGCGTACCGGAATGTTGCGGGGAGTTCAAAAATCGACCCGCTGTTGAAATTCTAGATCTGCTTCAGTTCCGTTACTTTGATGATATCCGTCCGGGTCACGATCCCGAGGATCTTCCCTTCATGAACAACCGGAATCCTGCCAAAGTTATGTGCCGACATGATCTTCAGTGCTTCGATTACGGGTGCCGTTGGCGGGAGGGTTATCGGGTCACGGGTCATGATGTCCCGGACCTGCATTGCTTCACGATCTATCGAAGTTATACGGTTTACATCTGCCAGTGTCACCATCCCGATTAAGGTATCCCGCTCGACAACCGGAAAGCCGAGGTGTTTGCTGGAGTACATCATGGTAATTACTTGGCTTACAGGCATAGTCTGTAACACTGCAACTACCGGGCTGCTCATCATATCACCTACCGTCACGTCCTGCAGCAGGTAACTGTACTTCACTGCGGTTGACTCCGTGCTCGCACCGATATAGATAAAGAGAGCGATCAGGATCAGGAACGGTGAGAAGAAGAAGAGTCCGACCAGACCAAAGATGATTGCAAAGCCTTTGCCTATATCAGCCGCAATCTTTGTTGCACGGTGGAGTGGCATCCTTTTTGCCAGCCATGCCCGCAGCACCCTGCCCCCATCCATCGGGAATGCGGGCAGGAGGTTGAATGCAAAGAGGATGATGTTGAGCACACCCAGATACCCAAAAATAAAGATCAATACTCCGGCGACTGCAGGGTCCGTGGTGATCGCGGGAACTGAATAAACAATCCCACTGCACACCAGACCGACGACCAGGCTGGCGATCGGTCCGATAAGTGCCATGGGCAATTCGGCTTTCGGGTCCGGAACTCCTTCCTCCATGGTGGCGATGCCACCAAAGATCATGAGCGTAATGCTGTTGATCCGGATCCCTTTTTTGCGGGCGACCAGCGAATGTGCAAGTTCATGAACAAGAACTCCCGCAAAAAGGCCGAGAGCAACAATGGTGCCAAGCAGATAAGGGATGTAGCCGGTAGTGATGAGGGTCGTGTCAACAGGGACCTGGAAGATCTCATTAAGCATGTCAGTGGTGATAGTGATCTGGCTTCCAATGATCCACGCGAAGAGAGGAATAACAAGAATAAATGAATAATGGATCAGGATCGGAATTCCAAACAAGCGCCCGATCCGAAAAGATCCGTCCATAACAAAGGATTATCTTTTTAACTCTTAAGTATATACTTTCATCTGATAACGATGGAAACCCAGATCACGGATTTGTTCGGCCTTCACATCTATACAGACAAGGGCATGTTTATCGGCGAAGTCGAAGATGTTCTTATCGATGTGGATCAGAAGAAGATAGATTCAATTGTAGTGGGGAAGGTTAACGAAGAGCTCTTTGAGCTGAAAAATTTTAAAGGTCTTAAGATCCCGTACCGTATCATCAGCGCGATTGATGACATCGTCCTGATTCGCCACCTGCCGGGTGCCTTCGCGGGCGCCAGCGTGGAAGAGTAAGGAAGGTATCGGGTTTTACGGCGGGAGACCCCCCATATTTTCTTTGCTCCTGCATGGTTGTCGTATGGAAAACCGGGAAATATTTTCAACTATTACCACTATCCCCCCTGTTTTTGTCAGGCTCGACGGGAGAGCGTTTCATCGCCTTGCAGAAAATCTTTCCTTAAAAAAACCGTTTGATGACCGGTTCAGCGATGCGATGGTACAGGTATGCGTAGCGCTCATTGCCGACAGCGGGCTCTGTCCTGATCTTGCGTTCACATTCTCAGATGAGATCAGTCTCTATTTCACCAGACTCCCCTTCAGTGGCAGGGTGGAAAAGATTGATTCAGTAGCCGCATCCTATGCAGCGAGCGCTCTCACAAACTCTCTTGGCGGCACAACCGTCCTGTCGTTTGATGCCCGGGTCATACCGGCAACGCCGGAATATGCCATGGAATATTTAGCCAACCGTCAGAACGAGGCATGGCGCAACCATATCAATGGCTACTGCCAGCAGGCGTTAATCGAAGAAGGTATAAGTGCAAAAAAAGCCGCAGCCCGGCTCAAGGGCATCCCGGCAAAAGAGCTGCACGAGATGATGCACGTGCGGGGTGTGAATCTTGCCATGACCCCCGCATGGCAGCGCCGGGGAATACTTGTCTATAAAAAGATTACGGAAAAGGAAGGGTACAACCCGATAACTCAGGAGCACGTGCTGGCTGAGAGAAGTGCGGTTACTGTAGAGCGTGAACTTCCCCTGTTTACGAGTGAGGAAGGGCAGTCCTTATTAAAAAGATTATTGTGTGGCACGTGAGATGCCGACAGTCATACCGATGGTCTCAGTTGCCCCCTCAATTTCCCATTCCTTTATTAAGTCATGGGTTCTCAATGGGTCACCCGGTTTAAGGAATGATAACAGGACTCCTCTGTCAGGTACAACGGCTAAAACCTCCCCGGCAATAGTGTGGTTGCTGTAATTATTGAGAAGGTTGTAGACCCGCAGGTCATTGACAAGCACTTCTACCGAGATATATTCGCTGACGACCAGATCAAGTTGTTTGCGCATTTCCTGGATCCGGCGAATGACCTCACGCTCATACCCCTCCTTCTCGAGATCTTCATCAAGTCTGACATCCACATACACCGTTCCGTCCTGCATCGGGGCCGAGAATACCTCCGCAGGGAGTTTTTCTGTAAACGTAACGTGCCGGGTGCCGATCTCGTATGTCGCATCGCCATCCCCAAGTGTCACGGTTCGTCCCATATCAATCTCGTTTTTCAGGAAATTACCGTCAGCACCTTCGATGAGTGCCTTGACTTTGGGGGAGTTCTTGCCAAAGCCAGGCCCGAGTGCTTTCATCACCGGCTCGGCATGCCAGCCGATCCGCTCCCACCTGCCCATCACAACGCTAACCTTTCGAGCGTTGGCCCGATCCATGCAGACTGCCTGTAACAGTTCTATGGCGTCCCTGACCGTCCCGGAGTTGGTCACCACGACTACTTCTGAGACCGGCCAGCGGAGTTTGCGTTTGCCGGTCTGACGGGCATTGGCACATGCCTCATCAAACGAACGGACGATCCCGACTGCCTGTTCGAGTGCTGTGTCCACGAGCTCCTGTTCGCCTTTGTTCCAATCGAGCAAGTGCACACTTGAAGGATCATTTTTGCACCGCAGGTTCTGGTATATTTCTTCGGTGATATGCGGGCAGACCGGGGCAAGCAGCCCGATGAGCCGGCGCATCACGTAATAGATCGTCTCGTAGGCATAGTGCTTGCTCTTGGATTCACCTTCAAGCCACATCCGTTCGCGGACGAGCTGGACATACCAGCGGGAGAGGTCTTCTAAGATAAAGTTTACCAGTTCGCGGGTGGCCCGTTGGAGCTGGCACTCCTTGATCGCGGAATCGACCGTGCCTGCAACCGAGTTGATCCGGGAGATAATGAACCGGTCTTCGTCTGGCATAAGGTTGAGATGTTCCCGGATATAGGCATCGTCCCAGGTCCCTCCTTTATTTGCGGGTTCAAAATTGTCGAGGATCATATACGGGACCGGGAAACGGTAAACATTCCAGAGGATATTAGCCGCACGGTTGATCGTGCCGACACCCTCCCAGTTGAACTTCAGATCGTCCCAAGGAGCGGAGGAGGAAAGGATGTAAAGCCTGAGCACATCGACGCCCACTTTGGCGATGACTTCTTCTGGTGTCACCACGTTTCCGTAACTTTTTGACATCTTCTTGCCTTCGGCGTCGAGCGCAAAGCCGTGCATGCAGACGCTCTTGTAGGGTGCCTTCCCAAACGCAATGGTGCTTGCTCCCAGCTGTGAATAGAACCATCCTCGGGTCTGGTCCTGTCCCTCGGTGATAAAATCGGCAGGCCAGAGATTTTCAAAGTCCTGCGTTTTTCCCGGGTAGCCAAGCGTTGCCCAGGATGCAACCGCCGAGTCGAACCAGACATCAAAGATATCCTCAACCCGTTTCATGGTTCCGCCACAGGTGCATGGTATCGTGACGTCATCCACGTAGGGGCGATGCGGATCCGCAAGCAGCCTGCCGCTGCGTTCTTCAAGTTCCGCAAAGGTACCGATGACGCGATACGCATCGCATTTCTGGCAGACCCATACCGGGATCGGGATGCCCCAGTAACGCTGGCGGGAGATGCACCAGTCGCGTGCCTCTTTGATCCAGTCGTAGAAGCGAGCACTCCCTGCCCAGTCAGGATACCAGGTGACTTTTGCTACTTCGGCGAGCATCAGGTCCCGCATCTCGGAGATCTTTAAGAACCATTGTGATGTGGCCCGGAAGATGATTGGGGTCTTGCAGCGCCAGCAGTGTCCGTAGCGGTGGGTGACGATCTCCTTTGCAAACAGGTGATCGCCGAGCGCAACAAGCACGTTCTCGTTGGAATCCCGTACGAACTGGCCGGCAAATATCCCTGCCTCTTCCTTGAATTTCCCGGCACCATCCACGGGGCAGACAATGGCAAGCCCTTCCTTTGTGCCGAGCACGAAGTCGTCCCAGCCATGGCCGGGCGCAATGTGCACCATGCCGGTATTTTCGAGTGCTACAAAATCTGCTGCAACGATTTTATGCACGATCTCACGCTGGAGTGGCACGCATGAGGCGAGCGGGGATTCATACACCCATCCTATAATCTCGGCACCCTTCTTTGTCTCAAGGATAGCATAGTCCTTGCAGCGTCCCTTCTTGAGTACTGCCTTCACGAGCGGCTCGGCAATCCACAGGAGTGTCTCCTTGTCATCTTTTTTTGCGAGAACTTTTGCATACTCGAAATCCTCTGCAACCGCAACTGCAACATTGGCCGGTAGCGTCCATGGTGTTGTCGTCCAGATCAAAAGGAATTCGTTAGTCCTGCCTTTGAGGGGGAACTTTACGAAGACGGAGGGGTCTTTCTCGTCTGCGTATTCCACTTCAGCATCTGCTATCGCCGTCTCGCACCGTGGACACCAGTTCACGACACGGTGCCCGCGTTCGAGCATGCCCTTATCTTCTGCCCGGGCGAGCGTCCACCATGCAGCTTCGATGTAACCGGGCATGACGGTCTTGTACGCGCCGGGGAAATCGAGCCAGACTCCGAGGCTGGTGAACTGGTCATCCATCAGGAGCTTGTTTTTGATGGCAAATTCCCGGCACTTCTCAATGAACTTCTGGATACCGTACTTTTCGATATCTTTTTTGGATTTAAAACCGAGTTCCTGTTCAACCTTGACTTCGATCGGCAAGCCGTGCATGTCGTATCCTGCACGGTCAATCACATTCCTGCCGTTCATCCGGTGGTATCGCAGGATGCTGTCTTTTAATATTTTATTCCACGCAGTACCGAGGTGGATGGTCCCTGTGGTATAGGGGGGGCCGTCAACGAAAAAGAACGGTTTTCCTGCACTGCGGTGCTGTTTTACGGTCTTATATGTGTCGTGGATGGACCAGTGATCCCGCATCTCACGCTCAATCGACTGTGCATTGAAGTTAGCGGTGACTTCCTTCACAAAACCCCTCTTGGATGCTTATGGGACGCAGGTAAATGTGCGTAAAGGAATGTTGGTGCTGGTGGACAAAGTAGTTTTTCTCCCACAAGCGCATGCCGGACCCCGTATTGGTTGCCATGATTTTAAAAAATGTGAATTTTAAACAATCGTAAGTCATATATGCGTTCATTTTACATTGAACATCATGCGATATCATTCCTACATCGGCATTTTTGCGATACTTGTTATCCTGCTTACCTGTATCGCTGGCTGCACCCAGTCTTCTCCCCAGACCGCTGCCCAAAAATCCGGTTCCATCCCCAAGGTACCTGGTAATCCCCTTATAAGCGGCACATCGCAGACTCCTGCCTCAACACAAACTGCCCGATCTGCAGGAATCGACACGACCATCGATATCCATTCCAATGATTTCAATTGTCTTGATGTCCAGAAAGAACTTGGAGTAAATTATCTCTACCCTGATCAGAAGTATCGTGTCTGGGCAACATCGCCGGGGAATGGTCAGGAAAGCGTCAATGTATTGTTTATCGATGTCTCTGACAGGGACAGGATCCAGACCAGTCCACCGCTCTGGGATGCGGTAAAGAAGACATGGATCTATGAAGGTCTCGTTCCTATCGTCCAGTTCAATGACGTCACCGTGCCCAAAGAAACGACCATCACGATAAAAAAGCAGGGCAAGTACTACCTGTGCGCTGATGATCGGAAGGAGACCGTCATGAATGATGCTATGCTCCGTGTTCCGGTAAAACTGACCCTGCTTTGATGATGGTGCAGGAAAAAAAAGATCCGAAGATCTCTCTTGTTCAGGAAGAATCTGACCCTGAACACTAAGTGGAGATCACCGGAGATATCCAGAGAATTACAGGCCTGAGTCTGAGAGTCCGGGGTGATTTTCCGGGCGGGGTCCCAGCGGCCAGTGATACTTCCGGTCTGCCTCTTTGATCGGCAGGTCGTTGATGCTCGCAAAACGTCGCTGCATCTGGCCGTTTGGGGCAAACTCCCAGTTCTCGTTGCCATAGGAACGGAACCAGTTGCCGGCATCGTCGTGCCACTCGTACGCGAACCGGACAGCGATGCGGTTGTCGGTGTACGCCCATACTTCTTTTATCAGCCGGTAATCGAGCTCTTTTGCCCACTTCCGTCGCAGGAATGCAATAATCTCCTGGCGGCCATGGACGAACTCGGCCCGGTTGCGCCAGAAGCTGTCGGGGGTATAGACAAGCGATACCCTCTCAGGATCGCGTGAGTTCCATCCGTTTTCTGCCATGCGGACTTTCTGAGCTGCCGTCTCCTTGGTGAACGGTGGCAAGGGTGGCTTGTTTTCTTCTGTCATGTATTGTTCATATTCTGTCCTCATTGATAAAATGTGGCTTTCGCGTAAAGGTTAGAAATAATAGTTAACGTCTCTCCGAAGAAATATCGATTCGTACAAGCCAGTGAGGAGTGATGGGTCAGGCGGTGCTCATGACAGTTCACGCCGTACTCCCGTTTCCCGCGTGTCGTATCCCCCGAGCCTGTGCAGGATTTCCTTAAAGTCAGGTGATATAATGGTATCACTGAGTGCTGAAACCCTTGGGTCATCGAGATTTTCGCTTCGAATGGCAATCTCGTAACGTTCCGATGCAACTGGATTGAAGCGGAGCCCTAGTGCTTTTGCCGCACTATAGACGCACATCCCTGCGTCGGCTTCACCGGATTTAACCGCAAGTGCAACGGCAAGGTGCGTGGTCACTTCACGCTCATAACCCCGAATCAAAGCAGGACTGATCCCCCGCAGTCTGAGCTCATGGTCAAGCAGCATCCGGGTACCGGATCCCCGTTGCCTGTTTACAAATGTGTGGGTACACAATGCATCGAAACCAATTCCCTCTTTTGAGACGATTCCCTGTTGCCGCTCGGTGATGCAAATAAGAACAACATCTTCGCCGGGCAGGTATTTTTTCAGGTACGGGATATTGTAATCCCCGTTTTCTGCGAGCAGGTGCATCGGAGCTGCATGGCACTCGTTCTTTTTGAGGGCAAGAATCCCTCCCATGCTTCCTGTGTGCGTGGAATGAAGGTCAA
>JAPKXT010000099.1 GCA_026394695.1 Methanoregula sp. | reverse complement strand
CTCCTCTGCGGCTGTATTCCACATGAGTATCTTTCCTCTGTGGTCAAGAACACTCAGCCAGACCCGTGCATTCGTGATGACACTTTCCCGGAATTCGGTCAGTTTCTGCTCTGTTTCTCCTGCCCGCTTTTGCTCGGTGATGTCGATGAACGTCACGAAGTCAGCGGGACGACCATGATACATGATAGTCTTGGAGTACAGGTCGAGCAACAGAACCGCACCTTCTTTGTTGAGGGCGCGAAACGAATAATGCGTTACGGCGTCAGGTGAATTCATCTGCTTTTTTTGTACCTGTTCCATCACAAGATCCAGATCGTCCGGATGAACGGTTTTGGCATATTCGTACGGTTGCCAGCGCCTGATTTCATCCTCGGAATAACCAGAGATTACGCAATATCCCTGATTGAAGTACTGGTAGATGCCGTCCTGGATGATGCCGATACCTAAAATAGACTGTTCGGACAATACGCGGAATTTATCTTCGTTCTCCCGCAGCGCCTCTTCGGTCTTTTTGAATTCCGTGATGTCGCGGAGGGATATCACGCTCTTCGTCGTTCCCGTAATCATTGCAGCGGTCAGAGCGGCATCCCGTAACCCTCCGTTTTTATGGATAAACCTGAATTCATAGTTTCTGGGTGCTGAATCAGGATTAGTTCGCCGGAGGCAGTGGTATTCCAGCATTTTCTCCAGATCCTCTTCTGCAACCAGTGTCGGCCATTTCACCCGACCTTCAATCTCTTCCTTGGAATATCCCCAGATATTTTCCATTTCTTCATTGACTTGCGCTATTGTTGTATCCTCTTCAAGGATGATCATCGCGGTTCCCGTATTTTCAAAGATCGTCTGGTAGAGTTCCTCAGCCCGCTTACGTTCGGTGATGTCCATCAGGGAGGCGATGCTCTTCTTGGTACCCGGAATGACATCGATAGAGAGGTAGATAGTGCGGATATCACCGGATTTTGTGACAAACCGGAACTCGTAGTGGGTGAGTGCCTTCTCCCGGTTCTGCATGCGCAGCCGGTGCTGGTCGAGCATCCGTTCCAAGTCCTCTTTGACCACAAATTCGGTCCAGCTCTTTTTTCCCTCTATCTCGTCTTTGGAAAAACCGCTAAGGTGTGCGAACTCGGTATTGGCGAGGCTGATAATGCTGCTTTCGTCGACGACAACCGTCGCGGTGCCGGTATTCTCAAAGACAGTGCGGTACTTATCCTCGCTCTCCCGGAGTGCTTCATCTGCCCCCTTCCTTAAGGAACGTTTGGGGCGTGCAGTACCTTCATCCTTCTTTTCCGGCACGTTCTTCTTTTTTGCTGCCATCAATTATCCCAACCGTTTGATCGTCGGCAGATCCCTTTTGGGATCTGATCCAACCATCGCATCCGGATCCATGGTCTTTCGGAATACCCCTGTCAGGCTCAGATACACGACAGCTGCGTTGAATCTGGAATACGTTCTCATCGCTGTATCATATCTTAAGGGTTCTCTTTACAGGAGCAGGGAGAAAAGCTGGTGGCAAATGTTGTTCTGAAAATATGATTAAAAAATTTGGTGAAGGGAATAAACAAAAAAACACAGTAAACACGGTATTATTTAAAAAAATTTCATTCGTTTTTCTCGCCAGGACTATTCACTTTCCAGTGCAGGAGGATGCCATTATCGATCCGGCGTGACTCCAGGAGCGTGAGGCGGATGAACTCTGATTCCTTAATAAAGCCTTCACCATCAGTGACGGTTGGAGCATCCCTGCCCCCGATGATGATGTTGCCGATAAACGTATAAATCTCGTTGACAAGACCTGCCTTCATCAGCCCTGCGATAAGTGTCCCGCCCCCTTCCACCATGATACGATGGACCCCCATAGCTCCAAGTTCATCCATGAGGACAGCAAGGTCTACTTCATCCTTCCCGGCTATAATTACGGTGGCTTTTTTTCCCAGCAGGGAGATCTTTGTTGCATCTGCCCTGCCTGATACCGCAACTATCCGCTTTCCCTCACCCTTGTTCAGGACCGATGATGCGGGAGGGGTGCTGCCGGAACTGTCAACAACGATCCGGATGGGATGGTCGTCCCAACCCTGTTTTCTGCGATATTGACGGCACGCTTCAGATTTCACCGTGAGTGAAGGATCGTCAGCAAGGACCGTGCCGATACCTACCATGATCGCATCACACCCGGCTTTGAGCCGATCAACACGGGTAAAGTCCTCATTACCCGATATCCTGACCTGTCGGCGCTCCCGGGTGGAGATCTTGCCATCAGCACTCATTGCAATGTTGATAACAACGTACGGGCGCATTGCGTACCGTTTTTACCCGCCCTGTTATTTCAACCCACTGATCTCTCATTTAAAACACAAAAAATACCCATACTCCTGATGCTTCATGAAAATTCCGGATTGGATTTTTTTGACCGGGCACCCCGGCAGATACATCATTGTTCCAGAAATTGTACTCCTGTAATAACAAAAATTCAGGATATATCCCGGTCCCGGTGCTTTTTTTTCAGAGATATATATCTTAAAATAACAAGAAGTTCAAATGGCGTTACTAGTATGATGGACAGGATGATCGGTTGGATGTACCCCAATACTGTACATCAGAACAGGGGGATTGTTGCCGGGTCGACCTGTCAGGGAGTTCTGGGCTGATGGAATACCGGCAACTCACCGAAAAATCGCCAACCAGCATCCTGGTCGTCAAAAACAACAGAATCCTGTATGCAAACCCGGCGTTTTTACATTTTTCCGGGTATAACACTACGGAAATTACCGGAAAAGATCTCATCTTCTTTGTTGATACCAGAGATCACGAAGCATTCCACACGTTTGCAACCCACACGACAGACGATACTTCTCTGGCAGACCGGGGCGAGTTCCGGTTTATCACAAAATCCGGTGAAATGCGGGTTGCAATACTCTTCACCATGCCAATCCCCAATTCCGGTGAGCCGGCAACCCTGGTAAACCTGGTAGATATATCCGAGAAACAGCGGCTCGAAGACAAGATCCAGCTCGACAACGAACGACGACGGGGGATCATCATTACGGTTGCCCATGAACTGCGCACACCGCTCCAGCCAATCCTTGGTTACCTCAACTTACTCATCCAGGACCCTAAGGATTACGGTATCCTTGACGATACAAAAAAGATCCTGGAGCGCTGTCTGGCCAGCGTTGACCGTGAGCGCCAGATTATCAACCAGATGCTTGAACTATCAGTGCTCGAAAGTGGCAGGCTCCGCCTGAGTTACTCGACATTCCCGCTCGCTACGCTTGTCAACAGTGTGCTGGATTCCAGCGGGTATTTCTCAAAAGCTGATATAACCCTTGATATTCCTGATAACCTGATTATTTCTGCCGATATGGACCGCCTCTTTGGCGTGTTCGATTCCCTCCTCTCAAATGCAGTAAACTTCTCAAGGCCGCCACGCGAAATTTCCATTTTTTACCGTCCGGGCATCAATGACACCTGCCACTACATCTCTGTCAGGGATAACGGGATCGGGATCTCCGAGAGTGCATTTTCATCAATTTTTGAACCATTTCAACTCGCTGATGCAGCAAAACTCTCCCGCAGGTATGACCGCATCGGGATCTCGCTGTCGATAGCAAAGAAGATTATGCAGATGCACGGTGGCGATATCACGGTAGAGAGTACCGTAAAAGCCGGGAGCACCTTTACTCTTAACCTGCCACAAGATGCGCAAAATACTAAAAAAAATGAGCTGATATCTTGTTAAAATATCAGCATGAGCAACAATTTTTTGCGTGCTTTTTTTTCAGATGGTCTTCCGGCATCAATCAGGATGTATTCTCAAAAAAATCGGCATTATCTTTAAGACTGCTCCATGCTAATTTTTAGCAGGATAATTGCTAGTACGGTGTTCCAATGCTCACTACTCGGGGTCTGACCAAGCAAATCGGTGGCCTGTGTGCCGTCAATAGTGTCGACCTCTCTTTAGGGAGCAACGAGATCGTTGGTCTTGTTGGTCCGAACGGAGCGGGAAAAACGACCCTGCTCAACATGATCTCCGGCATCAGCGTACCGACCGCAGGAACGATCACCTTCTGCGGCGAGGAGATTACCGGGCTCAAGGCTCACCAGATCTGCAAAAAAGGGATTGCAAAGACGTTCCAGATCGCAGAATCCTTTCCCGGACTTACCGCACGGCAATGCACGATGATTGGTGCATTGTTTGGCAACCACCGGAGGATAAGTATGAGTGAGGCACGATCTGAGGCAGCACAGATACTTGATTTTGTATGTTTCCCCCAGGAGAAACGGGAAACAATCATTAAAAACTTAAATGTGGTTGAATTAAAAAAGGTGCAACTTGCACGGGCGCTTGCATCAAAACCAAAACTGCTCCTGCTGGATGAACTTACCACCGGGCTTAACCCAAAGGAGAGTAACGAAGCGGTTGACCTCATCAAAAAAATCCGCGATGATGGCGTTTCCATCCTGATCATCGAGCACGTGATGAGTGTCATCATGGGTGTGTCGAACCGGATTGTTGTGCTGGATCATGGGGAAAAGATAGCGGAAGGACATCCTTATGAAGTGGTAAACAACCCAAAAGTGATCGATACATACCTCGGTGACATGCATGCATTCTGAATCAAAGGACGCCATGCTGTCAGTTTCGGGACTGAATGTATTTCACGCAAATCTCCAGGTCGTCTGGGACCTCTCGTTCCATGTAAAAAAAGGTGAGCTCGTCACGATGATCGGGCCAAACGGCGCCGGCAAGACGACCACGGTTGAGACTATCATAGGACTTAACCGGAAGGCGGACGGTATGATTATGTTTGACGGTGAAAATATTCTCGGCAGCCACCCGTATGAACTCTTCCAAAAAGGACTTGCCCTGGTACCTGAGAGACGGGAGATCTTCCCGACCATGCCCGTGATCGAGAACCTCCTCCTGGGCGGCACTAACAACACCGACCCCGATAAAATCCTTACCCATATCTACCGTCTCTTTCCGATCCTGCAGGAGAGGCAGCGGCAGATGGCCGGCACGCTCTCCGGTGGCGAACAGCAGATGCTTGCCATCGGTCGTGCGCTCATGTCGGAACCACGGCTCCTTATACTCGATGAGCCGTCAACAGGACTCTCCCCCCTTCTTACCGGACAAGTCTTCCGGTCGCTCGAACAGCTTGGTAGGGAAGGGATGACGATCCTCCTGCTCGAGCAAAATGTCCGGAATGCGCTTGCCATGTGCAACCGGGGGTACGTGCTGGAAAATGGCAGGATCGTACAGGAGGGCTATGCAAAAGAGCTCCTGCACGACCCGCGCATCCAGAAAGCGTACCTTGGGTTCTAATGTGACGATGAACGCGGGTTGTTTGTGGATGGTGTGAGATCTGCGTCAGCGTTGCCGGTCACTCTGGGTGAAGACCAGAACAAAGCATCCGGAATTTTTCAGCGGGAAGAGACTATAAAATCCTTTTTTAGTCTCCCGCCGGTTTTGGCAGGGGCTCTTTTTTTCGCCGTCTCTTCAGCCACTCCAGCACGTGTTCCGGCAGGCTCACAAGCCCCCGGGGCAGGAATATAATCGCGAGGATAAGCAGGATTCCGACGATGACATACCTCCCAAACGTGAGCCCGGTCGCTTTGAGCCCTTCCCAGATGATGGTGAGCACGACCGTCCCGACGATCGGGCCGGCAAGCGTACCAAGCCCGCCGAGGATGACATACGTAACCGGCCAGAACGAGTTCTCGACCCCATAGAGCTCCGGTGTGAGGTAACCGATGTGGTGGATCTCGAGCGCCCCCGCAACACCCGCAAGGTAGGCGGAGAGGGCAAATGCGAGGAGCCGGTACCGGACCGGATCGATACCGGCTGCCCGGGCTTCGAGTTCGTTTTCGCGGATTGCGAGAAAGGCGAGGCCGATCCGTGATTTCATGATATACCAGATCGCGACAATTGAAGCGATGGTGATGGCAAGGACTGCGTAATATTCAATCAGTTGGTAGCCCGGAATGGACGGGTTGATGAGCCGGCTCGATGCGATTCCATCCCAACCCCCGGTGACCGGGGCGAGTATACTGACGGTCAGGGTCTGGACGATGATAGCAAACCCGAACGTGACCATCGCAAGGAACCATTCCTTGAGCCTGACGCAGGTGAGACCGATAAGGATCCCGACGAATGCCGCAACGGCAGCACCGAGAAAGATGGTGATGAACGGGGACAAGCCACTCTTTGCAGCAATGAGCGTCGATGCGTACGCTCCAATGCCAAAGAATGCGGCGTGGCCGAGTGACCCCTGCCCGGAGTACGCGAGGAGATTCCACGCCGATGCAAAAATGATGAAGATTAGCATGAGGACGAGGAGGTTGAGAATGAACATACTGTCAGAGAGGAACGGGATTGCCAGGGCGAGAGCAAGCGTGGCAATGATCCCGTATGTTGCCATATCTTCCTGCCTGATACGCATGCCTTCTTATTCCCCCTTCTCCCCGAACAATCCGGTTGGCCTCACCACGAGCACAATGATAAGGATGATAAACGAGATCGCGTCTTTCCATATGCCGCCCAGGAGAAACGCAGCACCGTTCTCGGCCAGGCCCATTAACAACCCGCCAATGATCGCACCGGGGATGCTGCCAAGGCCTCCCAGGATGATGATCGCAAAGGCCTTGATCGCGGGGATCGATCCCATGTACGGGTTGAAGACCTGACCGCTCACGATCCAGAGCGTCCCGGCGGCTGCAGCAAGGGAACACCCCAGGCCGAAACTGATGACGTCAATCCGTTCGACGTTGATCCCGACAAGCATCGCCCCTTTCCGGTTCTGGCTCGTTGCCCTCATCTGCATACCGATCTTCGTCTTTGTTAAGAACAGGTATAACCCGCAGAGGATTACCGCGGTGAAGACCATGATGAGGATATAATCGAGCGGGACAAAAAGAGACCCGACTGGTACCGTAATACCGTCATAGGGGCTTTTAACGCTCTGCCAGCTGTCACCCCAAATCATAGCGGCCCCGTTCTGGAAGATATAGATAAGGCCAATCGACAGGAAGATCTCGTTGAGCTTGCCGGTACCGAGGATCGGGCGGAAGCATAACCGTTCCACAACGGCGCCTATACCGATGAGCACAAGCATCGACAAGACAATGATGAGATAGGGATTGATACCGGTGAGGAAAAACAGGGTTGCGGTGATGTAGGCACCAATCATCAGGAATTCGCCATGCGCGAAGTTCACAATTTTCATTACGCCGAAGATCAGGTTCAGCCCGGTAGCGAGCAGGATATAGATGCAGCCGGCATACAGTCCCCAGAAAATGATCTGCAGGAATATCCCAAGATTGTCCATGATCTGATCAGCACCTGTCCGGATATATGCAGTATATCAGTCTGCCCGAAATAAAAAAGGGAGGTAACTTATTTATGAACTGCTGCCTGCCACGTACCAGGACGGCAGTACAAAGTCCGTTGTCTTCAGGTTGTCGGGCCAGACGATGCCGGGACGGGTCTCACCGAGGGTGGCATTGTACGACAGCTGTTCCATCCAGAGATCGAACGTTGACTCACGGAAGTCCGGTGAGAACGAGATCGTCTTATCATGCATTGCCTCAATGACCTGGGGCATCTTTAAGTCAACGAGCGCCTGTCGCACCGTTGCCTTGTCCGTAGTCCCCGTGTTCCCGATCGCCTTTGCCGCGATGAAAACCCCTTCATACGTAGAGGCACCCATCATGTCCGGGTAGGTCCCGAACCGTGTAAAGTACGTCTGTTTGAATGTGTTCTGGGCGTCGGCGACTGCTCCTGCCGGAGCAGTGTAGGGCGAGTACCGGCTCTCGATAACGGCTCCTTCGCCGTACTGCCCGATGTCCTTGTAGAACTGGGCGTTGTCATTGTTCTCCGCGTTGAGGAATATCGTGTTGAGGCCAATATCACGCCGTGCCTGCGTAATGATAGGGGCTCCTTCGTTCGGGAATGCGCCGAGATAGACTGCGTCGGGGTTTGAAGCCTTGACCGCGGTCAGCTGCGTCCTGAAGTCGCTCTCGCCCATCCTGAAACTCTGCTGGGAAACCAGCTGGATGTTCAGTTTGTTCTTCGTGATCGTGTCATTCACTGCGGTCTGGATACCTTTGCCGAATGCGGTGTCCTGGAAGAGCAGGGCAAGCCGGAACGGGCGGTCTGCAGATGTACCGAGTTTTTTATTCACCGCAGGACGGACCACCTGGTCGATAAACATCGTTGTATACTGCCCGTACGTGTCAGTTGTCGGGCAGTGGTGGAAGATGTAGCTGGTGTCGATGTCCGTGCGGTGGGTAATGATCGGGCTCGATGCACCCGTTACGATGTACGGAACCTTGTATTCGGCAATGGTCTGCTCATAGGCTGAGGTGACCGCGCTTGAGTACCCGCCAACAAGGATGTCTACCTTATCATCGGTGATCAGCTTGGTCGCGGCCTTCTGGCCTCCCTGCTGGGTGGATTCGTCGTCTCCAACGATGAGTTTGAGCTGGGCTTTCGATCCGTCCTTCAGGGTGACACCGCCATCAGCGTTTATCTTGTCTGCGGCGACCTGGGCAGACTGCCACATATTGGTACCGACATTGCTCGCAGGGCCGGTCAGTGAGGCTATCACGCCGACCTTGATGACAGTTTGTGACAGGGTGGTCGAAGGTTGTTGCGTTGCTGCCTGCTGCTGGGAACAGCCCGCGATGAGTGCGGCTGCGACGAGCAGGAGTACGATAAGAATAGCTGAGTACTTCATAATGTATCACACGATGCTATGTTATAGCATATCATAATAAAAATACATCTTTTAGATTATAAAAATATAGGAAACGCACGTGCCGGATCGATGTCACCCGGAATTTTTTTTATGGACCTAAAAATCCCACGTATTCTTTTTTATGAGAGAGTTCCAAGGATAGCGGGAGAGATACCCTCTTCAAGCGGGACAGGTTCAACCCCCCCCGCCATCTTTTCCCTGGCTGCCCCCGGCACCAAACCCAAAACCAAATCTTGCAATCAGAATTACAACCTTCTCCCCGGGATCGATGGGTGCACCCATCCCATTGTCAGTTGAAAGGAACTCTCTGAACCGCGCTGCGGGCTCCGTTAACATCTCTTCATTGGACATGGTGTTCACATCAGTGGTTAGTATCCTCGCACTATACGAACATAATCACGAGAGTAAAAATCTATTAAGATTTCTTCTGATCAATCCAGCTGGTTGAGCGGTACCTGAAGATTCTGGTATGAACCTGATACTACCCTGCCATCAAAAAAATCAGTATTGGTCGATCTGGCGAGCCGGGTCGCTCGCCTCTTCTGCAAGTATTTTATACCCGGTCACCGCGAGTGCAACAAGCACCGGGCCAACAATGAAACCCACAATGCCCAAAAACGGGACACCGGCAAAGATGCCGATCATCATCATGACCGGGGGAATTGCAACCCTTTTACCCATCATCACCGGCCGGTAATAAAAATCAATCCATCCGCTCAGAAGCGGATACCCCACAACCAGGGTAACGACTGCACTCCAGGTATCACCGAGGCTCATGAAATAGAGTGTAAAGAAGAGGATCATAATCTGGGCACCGATAAGCGGGATGAGCATGGCAAGACCGATCAGGGTTGAGAACAGGAGTGGGTCATCAACACCCAGAAAGGTGAAAAACGGGATCGCAAGGATAAATGAAATTAATGCTGCGGAAATCTGGACGATGATAAGGGCATAGATGGTGTTAGAGGAAATTTCCACCATTTTTTCTACGCCTGAAAAAAGTTTGAGGGAAATAGTTCGTGTCAGAGTATTCCATATCTGTTCCCCATAATACAGGAACATCGAGAGCGAGAGGAAGAATATAATGATCGAGATAAGTGACTGCATGACATTACTGGTCAACGACAGAAGCGATTGCAGCAGTAACTGGACAAGTGTCTCGGGCATATGAGAAAACTGTTCTTCCGTGAATGTTGGCAGGAACGCAGAGACACCGGTATTTTTAAAACCGTGTACCAGTGATGCAACCATGGTCCCGATATGGTCGATATTGCCATACAATATGCTTGCCGTGACCGATAACACGAGCAGGATTATGAGAAGAACCCAGACGGTAATGAAAGTAACAGATACTGATGGTTTTACAATGCATGAAAGCCTTTTATGAAAAGGCATAAGGGCTATTGCAATGGCAGCTGACCAGACAAACACCGTCATGAGAGGCCAGAATGCCACGATGCAGAGAATATAAATCGCACTGACAAGGAGAACCAGTTGCTTGTTTTCGCTTATCTTGATGCGATCCATAAAAGTCAAATCTTTGTTATGGGTATTAAAGATTTTCCCTGTATGTTCGATAGGTTTTAGATCGAATCATGAGGAAAAAATGGGGGTATCAGGAGATGCACGATTTTTTTCTGCATGGCATCGCCAGATCCTGTCTTGTTTTTTTGTTCCCTCGAGTATCCCGCTACAATATGAATGAAATAATGGCGACAATGACAAAGATTATTACAAGCCACTTCGCGATATCCATGGAAAACCCTGCGATACCTCGTGCACCCAGGACATAGGCAACCAGCGCCAATACGAGGAATAGTACTGCAAGTTCAATAATCATTTTTACCACCTACCTCTTCTTCAATTTTGATCCGGCCTCGTGTGCCGCGATTTTTGCATCAGAAACGGCTTTGTGGACACCGATTTTTGCATTATCTGATGCTTTCTGTGCTTTTGTTTCTCCACCTTTGAGTATATTGTGGGCGGCGACCGTTGCATCATCATATGCAGCATGTGCAGCCACGCGGGCGTCATCGACAGCTTTGCTGGCCTTTACTTTCAGATTATCAGTCATTGGCTTTTTCAACTCCTTTCCCTGACATGATTTTTTAATGAGATTATTTTGATTGATAATGAATTTTAATACCCATATCAGAGCAAGCCAGCATTTAGCAGGGATATATATAACTCTTACCGGTTGTTGCAAAATCTGAATCGATCCGGAATTTCCGGTGTTTTTGAATACCGGAAAAATATCGTTCACGGATTTGCCAGCCATCATCCGCGGTTTATCGGCCAGATCTCTCCCTGTCTTCAAGGGTAATAAGTATGCAGGTGTCTTTAAAAAAACCCTGGGATTCATCAAAAGAGTGACGTGATTATTAAAATTTTGTAATATCCGATAAGAAGTATATAATTTCCCGGCCTGAAGATATTTTCACGGATATAAGAAATAATATCCTCTCCAAAGATACGCGTTAATCGCGTTCTCCGGATTGGATATTTCCAAGGTATTTCTGGATATAGCCCAGGATATAAGGAGACACCAGCGGTATAATCATCGGCAGCATTTCCTTCATGAGATTCAGGCCGCTCGTGTCCTTCTGCATGGTGACTCGCGATCTTCCCTCTGGTTTTTGAACAGAAGTGCGTGAGGTTATCATTTTGATAATCCCGTACACGGCTACCCCGGCAACAACTGCAATAGCAGCTGTGGCAAACGGGTGCTCGCGTGCCGTCTGACCGACTGACCTGAGAGCCCGGGATGGTGCCTGAACAACAGACTGTTTCAGCTGACCATACGATTGTGCTATCAACGCTTCAGTGATGAGGAGATCTTCTTCAGTAACACGCCTACGGTTTTCCATTTTTTATCATCTCCGTGGCAATCGGGGTTTTCAGGACGATTTTGTTCGATAAGAGCGCGTACGCGATAATCGCGCCCATCCCAAATACTATGGCTCCCGTAATCAGCAGTGCAGCCCAGAGAGGTACTAACGTAGCGATAACAAGGATCACTCCCATCACGAGGATGATGGTCCCAGCTGCCAGTAATGTTACGACGACCGACAGGTACATGATCTGCCTGAGCAGAAAGTCTACAGGTTCGAATACATAGTGCTGCAGAAACAAATCCGTCTTCTGCTGCATGTAGAGATCTATGTATTTGATTGTTCTCGCGAACTCTGATTCTATCGTTTGTTCTTCGCTGTCGGCAGCTGTATCCATAAGATCCCTCGTTAGTCGCGTCCTTTGAAGAGGAGCATGCCGATAAGTACACCTACACCGGCTGCGATCAGGATTGAGGGGATGGGGTGATCGATGATGATGTGCTCTACCGGTTCCACTCTCTGATGGTAATCTGCTTCTACTCTATGGAACCCGGCGCCAACTTCTGCCTTGAACTGGTTAACCCGGTACTCAACATCATGCAGGATGTGCTTGACATCCTCACCCTTTGCTGACACATCAGCTTTCCGTAGCTTGCGGGCAGCATCCTCCAGTGCTTCGGCTGTCTGGATCTTTAAATGATCAGCACCGGCAACTCCTGCATTTACCATCCGGTCTGCGGCCTCATTTACCATAATTATGCACCTTCTCTTTGTGTGTCTTTGATTTTTTCGTACATTTTTTTCCAACTCCGTCCGTTCCCTGATATGATGTTGTTCATGATGTAATGGAGGAATCATCCTGAAATAGTATATATTTTAATTCATATCAGAGGTAACCTCTATATATCGAGAATAGTATAAAAATCCTGCCGGTTGTTACAAAATTTGAATCAAGCCGAATTTCCGGTGTTTTAGTTCAGAAAAAATCTCGTACACGGATTTGCCGGTCATCATTCGTAGTTCATAGGCCGGTACCTGTTTTTCAAGCCGGTATGGTATCCCATAGAAAGAAAAGACCTGTCCGCTTCGTTTACCGGTCATTGTGCGTGTGAACCTGATGAATTTCCGGGTACGGCACTGTGGCGATCGGGTGTGCCACGGGAGCAGAAGCAATGTCCCAGGGGATGTTTCAGAAATTGCAAACTCCCCCAATGATAATATCCCGTATTAACAATACACTCGTTCGTGAAAATTATGACACGAAAGAGTTATGGCGTCTACGCAGGCATAGTAATCCTGCTCATCGCCCTGATAATCCCCGCGTTATCTGCCGACAGCACTGCGGAGCCTGGCTACATCACAGTCGGGCTGGCACCGGTTGCCAGTTTTGACGCGCTCTATGCATATAACACGGTTCCTGCGGTGGTCACGTTCCGGGATTACTCAACCGGTACCACCCCCCTGACCTATGCCTGGGAATTTGGTGACGGGGCCTTGTCTACCGAGCAAAACCCCATACACACGTATATCCGGAAAGGATTATACACGGTCAAACTCACCGTAACGAATTTTTACGGGTCCAGCTCCGAAACAAAACTAAATTATATATCGATTGGAATGGCTCCGAATGCGGGCTTTACCGGTGAACCGACAACCGGCAATGCTCCCCTGACCGTAGCGTTCACGGATCATTCAAGTGGTTATCCTACCTCGTGGAACTGGAACTTTGGTGACGGCCAGGAATCCGTACAGCAGAACCCGGTACACACCTACTGGGCGGGCGGAGAATATACCGTGACCCTGACTGCAGCCAATGACTATGGCTCAACCAGCGCCTCTAAGCCGTATTACGTTCATGTGATGCCCCCCCTCACCGCAAAATTCACCGCGGATCCAAAATCCGGGATAGCCCCGCTTGTCGTAAAATTCACCGACATGTCAACCGGCAGCCCTGAATCATGGACATGGGATTTCGGCGATGGAAGCACCTCAACAGGCCCGAATCCGGTCCATGCATTCACCACAGCGGGTGCATTCGATGTCACGCTTACCGTGACCCGCGGAATGAATAAAGACAGTGCAACCCAGACTATCATTGTTGGCAGCGTGCCGGCAGCGGATTTTGTTGCGGACAGTACCACGGTGAGTGTCAACACTCCTGTACACTTCACGGACAAAACACTCAATTCACCAACCACCTGGGCCTGGGATTTCGGGGACGGTGTTACTGCAACAGAACAAAATCCCACCCACGCATATGCCGTGAAAGGGATTTACACGGTTACCCTGACCGCGACGAACAGTAACGGCAAGGATACCGAGAAGAAAGTGAATTATATCACGGTTGGCATCCCCCCGACTGCAGACTTTATCACGGAAATTCCATCCTACCAGGAAGGGAGCCGGACGCAGTACGTCAGGTTTATCG